>VBHB01000246.1 GCA_005880315.1 Chloroflexota bacterium
CGTAGACCGGCAGAAGGGAAAACGAGCAGACCAGCGAGATTGCTGATCCGACGCTGTACACGCCCAGGTGGCGCGCGACGCGCCACAGTGGACCGTCGGCGACCGCGATCGGTTCCTGCATTCGGTGCGGCCTAGGCGCCGCGGTACGCGGACCGCCGCGAGGCGCCCAGCCTCGCTTCGGGAAGGGTGCGCTCCGGCATGCCCCACCCGTCGAGGTTGAGCCGCCACTCGCCGCGCCGGCGACCTTTCCAGATCATGTGGTTGACCTCCAGCGCGGCCGGGTCCGTGAGGACGGGTATGCCTTCATGGCTCAAGCGGTCGAACAGCGCCTGCTGCGACTCGAGGGAGAAACCCGACGAGTGCTCGAGGTGGTACGCCGGGTCGGAGAGCTCGTTGAACGCGTATCCAGCGGCGGCGGCCTGATAGAGCAGGACGCTGTCGAGGTTCCAGCTGAACATCTCCCACTCCGGATATCCCCTCAGCTCGTTCCACGCCCGGCGCGTCATCAAGGTGAAATCGCCGCACGCGTTGAGATGGAGGCGGGGCAAGAGGAAGATCGAGATGAAGGCCCTCCGGTACCGTGTGAGTTGCGAAGTGCCCTTCGGAGCGGGGCGGAGCATGCGCTCGAGGAACGTGATTGGATTCGCGAGCGCGAGCTTTGACAGCGCCGCGCCGCCCCGGACATAGCGCTGCGCATCGCCCGCGTGGGTGTAGTAGATCCCCGTCTTCTTGTTGACCCTTATCGGTTCGCTGCGGCGCAGCGCCTCGGGATCGGTGGTGACATCCGGATCGAAGGGGATGTCGTAGCGATCGGCTCGATACACGGCGCGATCCTGCAGCGGTCGTGTGCTCGCGCGGTACAGGTCGTCGGAGAGCAGGATGTCGATGTTGGTCGCGAGCACCGCGTCACCGTCGGCGCGCCTGATCCCGACGTTCTTGGCGATCATCTGGAAGAAGCTGAGCTTGCCCGCGCCCGAGAGCCTGGCGTGGACCTCGCGTGGCACCGTCACCGCCCGTGCGATGAAGCCGTCGACTTCTCGTGCGCTCAGCACCTCGGACAGCGGCGGCCGGTCGTGCGGCGGGTTCCAATCGACGAGGATGAGCTCGACCTCGCGACCGAGGCGCTCCACCTGGTCGGCGAGGCCGTCGACGAACGTCTGCATGCGAGGCACGAGGTTCAGGCCATGACCGTCATTGCGCGACGCGGCCACCACTGTGAGCATGCTCAGGACCCGTACCGGAGCGCGGACCGCCAGGTCTTGAGGCGGGTGCGGAGGCGGCGCGTGGAGCGAAGGGCATGGCTCAGCGCCTGCCGCGGCCGGGCAGTCCTGTATTTCCACGTGGTCGCCGGCACCACGCGGCCGTCAGCGGTGAGCTTCCAGTTCGCATTCACGATCGTGTAGTAGTTGGTCCAGTGCTTGATCCATTGCCTGTTCTCGCGCGCCTCTTTGCCGTTCCAGACGTCGACCGTGGGCGCGTGCAGGTAGTCGTGATTCTGGTGCAGCAGCGTCACATAGTCGGTCGCGTCGACCAGCGGAATGCCTGAATCCATCGTGTTCCACAGGAGCCAGTTGTCGTACGCCGTCCGGCCGATCGCGAATGGCGGCATTCCCGCGTACTGGCCGCGCCGGTAGACGAAGAGGTCGATCGCGCCCGGGGAATGGAGTCGTCCCCTGGCGGAGATCCCGCCGAGGGCGGTGTCCGGGCCCGCGTCGAAGTCGAGCGATTCGCGCACGTCCACGTCTCGACGCTGCGCGACGAGCAGGAAGTTGTTCGACCACGACGCGACGATGCGCGTGGCTTCGATCAAGCTCTGGCCAAGGATGATGTCGGCGCTCACAAAGGCGAGCACATCGCCGGCGGCCATGCTGTTCGCGCGGCTGAACATGTCCGACAACAGCGGTGTGCCGTGGGTGTTCTGCGCGACGTCCGGCACCAGGTCGACCTGCACGCGTTGAGCAACGTCGCCCGTCTCCGACTCGGCGCCGAACAGGATGATCTTCGGCGCGGGTCGCAGCCGCGACCAGCTCCGGATGGCATTGTCTTGGATAATGCCCACGTGGCCGCGAAAGGCCTTGGGTGCGGAGAAAATCGTGAGGACTGGTGACACAACCTCGTCAGGACTCTTGTCCGAGGCTTCTACATTCGTTCGCAAGCTTCGCCGTCGTGCCCTCGCTGAAACGTTCGGGAGAGCAGCCCGCAAACGCAACTACCGACGTGTGTGGATCGACGTCGGCGCCCATGAAGGTGAATCAACATTTCCCTACGCCGCTGCTGATCCGAGCCTGCTCGTCTACGCATTTGAGCCCAATCTTCGCGCAGCGGCCCGAGTAATGGGCAAGCTGCGCAACTACGTGGTCCTGCCGATCGCGGTCGCGGAGCGCGATGGGAGCGCCGAGCTGAACCTGAACGCGTACGAGCGGTCCAGCTCGCTGCTCCCGGCTGACGCGGATGGCGACGATGCGGCTGGACACGTTCATGACCGCGTTGGGCCTCGAGAACGTGGACTTTTTGAAAGTCGACGCGCAGGGTCTCGATCTCGAGGTGGTCCGCTCCGCCGGCGACCGGCTCAATGACATCGCTAGGGTGCAGCTCGAGGCGACGACGGCTCCGTACAGGCAATATGAGGGTGCACCAGGGAAGTCCGTGATCGTGGATTTCATGGAGTCTAAGGGCTTCCGCCTGGGGCGGGAAGAGAGCCAGTCCCACGGCCAGGAGGCGAATCTTACGTTCTTGCGAAGCTGAGTCAAGCCGCCGTGGCGGTGCGGAGGTAGAGGTCCACGGTCAGGGACACGCCCTGGTAGCGGCCGAGCGTATGCGGGCCGCGCGGAGCGAGATCGGCAAAAGACCATGTTCGATCGAGGACATACCCGCTGTCGGGACGTCGCACCCACTCCGCCAGCGCCCGGAGATATGGCTGCCGAATCGCCGGCGCGAAGAACACCTGCGCCACCTGAGCGATGTCCTCTCTGTAGACGATGAACGCCGCGCACTGTCTTGCGGCAAGCAAATAGTCGTCGACGCTCATTGTGGTCGGGTCAACGTCGATCGATGTGCTGGCGGGGGTCTTGCCGTTGGAGTCCATCAACAGATATTGAATTGAAGCCGGCCACCCTGGGCCGGGCGTGTAAGTGAAGCAACCGTCGACTCCGACGTGGCGACCCAACTCCTGGGCAAGCTGAGTGGTTACGGTCCGCAGCTGCGTGTTGGTGCTCGACTCGTTGGCCGGCCAGTTCGCGAGCGCGACCAGACCGAGCGAATAGGCCAACAAGGCGTACAGGCCGACGGCGGCGAGCAACGCAGGCGAGGCGCGTTCGACCTTCACTGGCCACCTGGCTGACAGGTAGCGCGATGCACCGGCAAGGAAGAAGATCCAGAGCGACAGGGAGATCCATTCGCCGATGTTCGGGTCCTTGTTCGCCGGTGCGGAGAAAGCTGCGTAGAAGAACGCAGCGAGCCCGGCGTATATCAATTCGGCCCGATCGAGGTGTCGGCGGA
>VBHB01000251.1 GCA_005880315.1 Chloroflexota bacterium
CACGAAGTGAGTCCGCCCCAGCGGATCACCGTGGTCACCGCGACTTTTCTGTTGATGGCCGCTGTGATCTCTGGGCTGGCCCTGAGCGGATACAACCCATGGATTGCAGTCATCGGTGGCATCTGGTGGGGACTGGCGCCGGTCGCCCTGCTCTTTGGAGTTATGAACGCTGTGGTACCTGCCCGCGTAATCCGCCGGCGCGATAGCGCGACGGCCGGAAACACCGGCGCCCGAAAAGTGGTCGGTGATTGGTTTTCGAGGTGGACGGCAACCTCCGGACCTCGCCCGTGGGAAAGGTCCGTCGCGCGTCAACGTGTTCGGGCGCTCGGCATTTGCCAGGTAGTCGTCTGGCTTATGGTTGGCGCTCTGATCCTCCTGCTCCCGGGAGGTCGATAGGTCGGAGCCGCCGCATTCGAGTCCAGCGCAGCCCTACCAATTCGACCGGCCTTCCATAACGCGAACCGCGTCTAGAGGTCCAGTACTCGCCTCAACCCAGAGTCGACGTCCTGCATTAACGCTCGAGGCACCTTGCCGACCCTGGAGTCCAGATCCGATCGGTCGATCGTCTGAAGTTGATTGACGTTGGCAACCGATTCTCGGGCCAACCCGGCGACGCCCTTGGCAATCAATACGTTCCCAGGGGCGGCTGCCCATTTCACATTGGAGGTGATACCGACGACAGAGACTGTTCGCAGGGCTGAGCGATTTACGAAGTCAGCTGACATGACCAGGACCGGCCGCCGCAAAGCCGGCGCCGAACCCCTTGGCGAGCCGAGGTCGGCCCACCAGATCTCTCCGCGGCGGACTACCAATCCGACCGAGCCAAGGCGCGACGCGACGCGGCTTTACCGAATTCGTCTAGGCCGGTTTCAACTTCTTGGCAAACTCGGTTGAGCTCTGCGGTTAGGTCCTGGTCGGACTCCTGCTCGGCCATGAAGCGTGCAAGCGCTTCGGCATATACGTGGCTGCGAGGAATCCGTCGGCGTTTTGCGTACTGCTCGACGGCCTCGTAGATCCGGTCCGGGATTGAAACCGCCGTCTTCATATTCAGAGTATAACTCTTCCTACCGCCGTGCCTGTAACGGCGCAGGTGGATCGGCGAAGCGACGACTGTTAGTTGGTTCGCGTTACGGAAACTCCGGCCCAGGCGGCCGGTTTCTCGGGTCTATGCAAGCAGGTCCTCGACCGCCGCGCGCAGGTCATCGAGGGGACGTCGATACTTCTTCAGCGCGCCATCGGCGGTCGAGCCGGGGTGGAACTGGAATGAGAAGTGGCCTCCCTCCTCGCTTGCAAACTCGAGCAGCCGTTCGGACGGAAACATCAGGAACTCCTCGTCGAACCTGCCCTGATCGGCAAGCCAGGCCAGCACGACGAAGTAGGTCGTCGGCGCCGGCCGAAAGCTCGATTTCCAGACCGCAACTGTTGCGCGGGTGTGGGCAGGACTGATAGTCACAGTCTTCACCTGCAGTCCGATCACCTGTCTCGTCAACCGGTGGCGCACCAGTATTTCGGCGGTCTCAGAGTCCGGAAACGGCCGGAACTGGTTCAGATCCTCCGCCTCCGCCAGCCGGCGCACGACTTCGGCCTCGCCCAAAAAACCGCGGTCGCCCGACGAGAAGGGCGCGAGCTCTTCGGCAACCGGCGGAACAGAGAGGCCGGGCGATACGCCAAATCTCTCCTCCAGGTGATCTGACGCCACCAGCCAGGGCGCCCAGATGCTGCGGGAGGAGAGGTCGACGGGATATTTGATCTCGTAGACAGGTCGGCCCCGGTCTGCAGAAGACCAGGCGAGCCGCCGAAAGTCGGCGGCCGGAACCACCAGCATCACCGGCCCCAGGCCGCCGTCGACGATCAACCCGCAGACGATGAGCACCGAGTCGTCGTCAACGCTCCCGGCCGGCACGACCAGCTGGACCTCATCGCCCGTCAACTTCGACCGTCCCTTCGCCTGCACGGGAAGGTAAGCGCCGTCAGACAGCCGGTGGACCAACGCATCGATCCCGCGGTCCGACAGCGGCAGGAACACGTGGAGCTGCCCGCGCGATTGTTCGGTCAGCGCCGCCCACAGGCGGAACTCGAATACCTGACCCGACATGATCGTTTCGCCCTGTGGCCAGAGCCCGACCATGTCCGACCCATCTCCCATCATGGCTTGACCAGCTCGCCGGTCGAGCGCGTCGATCCCCGTAGATGCTGCAGCGTTTGCCTCAGCGTCTCCTTGAGGTCGGCTCCGATCAACGTGTTCGCGCCCAGGGCGAACGCCGCGGTCGCGGCGATATACGCCACCACGAGGACGGGCAGCGTGAACATCCCAACGGCGCTCACCACCAGCCACGCCACGCCGTAGGTCACGGACGCGAGGCCCAGCACCCTGGCCACGTGTCCGTACCAGGTCCACGGGCTGGTCTGGAGGCACTCCCGGCAGATCCTCGGCACCATGTAGGCGTAGACGAACAGGTTGTAGAAGACCCACGAGAAACCTGCGCCCGGAAGCCCGAACGCGAAGATCAGCACGACCGTGACAGGCAGGACGACGAACAGCGCGATCGTGGTCGTGCGCGCCGCGATCTGTGGTCTGCCCATCGCTACCGACAGCGTGTAAGGCACGGTCAGGGTTCCGTTCATCCACGAGCCGAGCGCAAGAAACGCGGTCGGCAGCAGGAGGCGATGCGCCACCGCGGCGTTGAACACGTAGCCGTACACAGGCAGCGCGGCGAAGCAGATCCCGGTGAACAGGGGGAGGGTTGCGTAGCAGACGAGGTCCTGCAGCTTGCGGTACTGCTGCATGAGGCGCGGCGTATCGCCCTCGGCGAAGATGCCGGAGAACGATGGAAACGCGGCCTGGGCCGCGGCGGTTGTCACCAGGGCGGCTCGATTCACGGTCGACCACGCGAAGCTGTAGAAACCGAACTCGGCGATGGGGAGGAGCTTGCTCACGATCACCTGCGCCGACTGCGTGTGGACGAGCGAGAGGGACGAGATCACCATCATGTGGCCCGTGAACCCCATGTTCTGGCGGATCACCTGGCGCGACAGCGACGGAGACATGCTCGGCCAGCCGACGAGGCCGGCCGCAGTGATCATGTAGGCGGCGATCGTCAGCAGCGCGTTGATAGAGATCCATGCCGCGACCACGTAGACGCCGCCTCCAGCGAGCAGGACGGCCAGGATCCCCGCCTGCAGCGCGAGCGCTGACCCGACATCGATGGCGTTGTTCAGATGCATCATCTGCCTGCCTCGGATCACGCTCGCGTACAGGGCTCGAGGCAAGGCGACAAGGGAGGTGGCGCTCATCACCCGCAGCATGTTCGCCGCGGTCTGCGCGTCGATGGTGCGCAGGTTGATCCAGTGCGTGACCACCAGGGGCGCGGTGATCCAGATCACCACCACCAGAAGAATGCCGGCCCCCCAGTAGAGCGTCGACGCCGTCCTGACCAGGCTGCGAACGTAGTCGGGCCCGGAGTCGATCCGGCTCGACACCTCGCGCACGATGGTCGACGAGACACCAAGCTCGAGCGCGCTCGAAAGCACGGTCGTCAACGTGATGTTGAAGAAGATGATTCCGAACACGTCATCGCCGAGGCGCCGGAACAGGAAGCGAACGGCGATGAGGCTCAGGACGAGGACCAGGCTCTGGCCTGTGACGTTGTAGATGATGTTCTTGGTGAGCCGGGTCATCTCAGCCGAACCATAACCGTACATTGAGGGCCCGATTCGAGTCCGCTGCTACACTCGGTCGAATCTTGGCGAGACCGCGAATCGCAGAATTGCCGCGACCTCTGCAACCGCCCGCGCGCGCGCTGCGCTACGTCCTGAAGGGCTCTCCCTATCCCTACGAAGGCGACGGCCTCGCGACGCAGCACCTCTCTCCGTTCCTGGAAGACCGAGACTTCAATACGCGATACG
>VBHB01000092.1 GCA_005880315.1 Chloroflexota bacterium
GCGTCGAGCACGCCGCTCAACACCATCGTGCCGTCGATCCAGTTGTTCAGCGCCAGGCGCCGGTTCTGTACCTGGTCCGCCTCGCCTTCCGCATAGCCGTCGGCATCTGCCGCGTGCCTGGCGTGCTGGCAGTAGAAATGAAACTTACCGGGCGTGTGCTCCCGCGCGTACTCGATCAGCGGACGCTCTGAGACACTGCCTCGACGCTGCGCGGCAACCGATCCATCGTCGTGCCCACCGCAACGCTGGCTGCCGCCGCGCCGCTGGTCATATGGCAGTTGAATCGAATCCAGTCGATGGCACTGACAAAGCCCAGCTCGTCGTATTCGTCGGTCGCCGCAAAAACGGCCG
Organism: Chloroflexota bacterium; assembly: GCA_005880315.1. GTDB lineage: Bacteria > Chloroflexota > Dormibacteria > Dormibacterales > Dormibacteraceae > UBA10449. The sequence goes on from VBHB01000092.1 coordinate 352, forward strand.
CATCCTCGGCGAAAGACAGCTCCATCAAGTCGATGGCCGTCCGCTTGCGCATCATCCGCGCGCGCAGCTCCTCGCCTGAAACCTCGGTCGGCGCCGTCATCTCGTCCACCCAGCGAGATTACGAACATTAGTTTGCTAATGAAACCGTGCCCGTTAAGACGAAATACCCTCTTTTCAGGGCAGCCTGGCCCTGCTAAGTTCAGCCTCCATTCAGTCGGCACGTGGAAGGGGGGTTGGGCATGGCTGCTGCCAGGGCGCTACGAAAGGTCGCTGTCTTGATCGGTACCTCGTTGTCGCTGCTACCACTCCTAGCCCAGCCGACCCCAGTTGTCGCAGCCACCACTGGCACCCTCTTCGGGATCGACATCCATGGGCCGGCTGTCGTCCGAATCGACCCCGGCACTGGAGCCCTGACTCCCGTGGCAGATCTCTCTCTGCCACCGGACCACCTTGCCCCGGGATTCATGGACACATTGGCAAGCGACCCCGCAACCCATCGGCTCTTCCTTGTCCGCACCGTCGATGACATCTCGTCGGGGTTTCCAACCAGGACATACGAGTTGGTCACCGTGGATTCGCGTGGCGGCATTTTGTCCGTCAGCAGCGACATGGGGCGTCCAGTGACTTCGCTGGCCTTCGACTCATCCACCCACACTCTGTTCGGCCTTACCGGCGATTGCTGCCCCTTCCAGGTCGTCACCGTCGACCCAATCTCTGGCAGCCTCACCCACATCGCGGACGTGCCCGGCGACACCCTTTCGTTCATGGCCTTCTCGCCATCCACGCATTCGCTCTACGTGGACAGTGAGAGCTTCGCGGCACCTCCCCCCAGCCCGCCCGTCAATACCCTGGTGTCGGTCAGCACGGTGGCCCCATACGCGGTCAAGAGCAGCCTTCCCCTCTCCCGCGGCGTCAACTCTCTAGCGTTCGACACCGCACTCGGCATGCTCGTTGGCGTGACTTTCTTCCCGCCGCATTTCGTCAGCCTCGCTCCCACAACCGGCGCGGAGACCTTCCCTGGCAGCTATGACTTCGGTTTCTTTCTGGAGCCCGGGGTAGCGCTGGACCCGGCGACCCACACGTATTTCAAGGTCCAGGACGTCTTCGACGACGTCCAGGGACCCATTGCACACATCGCGTCGATCAATGACCAGACGGGGGCAGGCGTCCTCGGCGAGTCGACCGGTACCAACTTGGCCGCCCTCGTATTCGAAACGCCACCCATCACCGCCGACAGCATCCGCGCCGACGTCCGTGGCGCGCTCGCGAGCGGTGCGATCGACAACGCCGGCGTGGCCGCCGCACTGCTAGCCGAGTTGAACGCGGCAGCAGCCGCCCGATCGCGCGCCGACTGCGCCACCGCGGCGAATCTCTACAACGCCTTCATCAACAACGTCACCGCGCAGAGCGGCAACCACGTCGCCGCGACGACGGCATCGCAGCTCATCGGCGAGGCCCAGTTCCTGGTCGCGAACTGTCCCTGAAAGAGTCGGGCCTTAGCTCAGGTCCATCAGCACGCTCTTGACCTCGGTGTAGAGGTCGAGGGCGTGCGGACCGAGCTCCCGCGCCCACCCGCTCTGCTTGTACCCTCCCCACGCCATCGCCGGGTCCAGCACGTTGTAGCAGTTGACCCAGACCGTGCCCGCCTTGAGCGCGTGGGCGACCCGATGCGCGCGCTTGACGTCCGAGGTCCATACGCCCGCCGCCAGCCCGTACACGCTGTCGTTCGCCTTTGCGATCAGATCGTCCTCATCGACGAAAGGAATTACGGCGAGAACCGGACCGAAGATCTCCTCGCGCGCGATCTTCATGTCCCCGTCAACTTGCGCGAACACCGTCGGCTTCACGAAGTAGCCGTTCGAAAGCGACCCGCCTGCCCGCTCGCCGCCCGCGGCCACCCGAGCGCCCTCCTTCTTGCCTGAATCGATGTAGCCCAGGACGCGCTTCATCTGTTCTTCGGAGACGAGCGGTCCCATCTGCGTCATCGGGTCGATGCCCGGCCCAAGAACGAGCTCATCGGCTGTGGCCGCGACGCGGCTGACCATATCGTCGTATACCTTCGACTGCACGAACAGCCGCGATCCCGCCGAGCACACTTCGCCCTGGTTCAAGAAGATGCCGAGATACGCGCCAGAGGCGGCGCGCGACAGGTCAGCGTCCGCGAAAACGATGTTCGGGGACTTGCCGCCGAGCTCCAGCGAAACCCGCTTCAGGTTTCCAACCGAAGCCTTCACGATCAGCTTGCCCACCTCTGTCGAACCGGTGAACGCGATCTTGTCGACGTCCGGGTGCTCGGCCAGCGCGGCTCCCGCCGTCTCGCCAAACCCGGTGACCACGTTGAACACGCCGGCAGGAACCTCAGCCGACTGGATCACCTCCGCCAGCAGCAGCGCCGACAGCGGCGTCTGCTCGGCGGGCTTCAGCACGATGGAGTTGCCGCACGCGAGCGCAGGGGCGACCTTCCAGGCCGCCATCATCAACGGGAAGTTCCACGGGATGATCTGACCCACCACGCCGACCGGCTCGCGCAACGTGTAGTTGAGCCACTGCCCGGGGAACGAGATCGACCCCGTCTGACCCCCGAGCTTGGTCACCCATCCCGCGTAGTAGCGAAACGTGGCGGCCGAAAGGGGAACGTCGGCGAGCATCATCTCGTTGATCGGCTTGCCGTTGTCGAGGCTGTCGAGCTCCGCGAACTCGGCCGCCCGCTCTTCTATGACGTCGCCGATCTTCCACAGAATCCGGGCGCGCTCGGCCGGCGGCAGCTCTCGCCACGAGCCCGACTCGAAAGACGCGCGGGCTGCCTTGACCGCGCGGTCGATGTCCTCCCGATCGCCCGCAGCGACCTCCGCAAGGACCTCGCCCGATGAGGGATCGAGGGTCGCGAACGTCTTCCCCGAGGCGGCTTCGACCCAGCGACCCCCGATGAAGAGCTTCTTCGGGCTCTTCCTCAGAAACGGGGCGACGGCAAGGTTCTCGGCGACCGCCATGGCAGCATCGTACGCTCCCTCTAGAGGGCTTCCAGGTTCTCGACGATCGCCTCTTGCGTGGTGCGAGCGATCACGACCACGGCCTCCTCGTCAGAGTGCGCGTTCGATTCGATGTGATGGACGAACGGCGGAATGTAGATGTAGTCGCCGGGTTTGGTCCGCACGCGCACCTCGTGCCCGTCCGCCGAATAGACGAACTCAGGATTGCCCGACACCACGTAGATCCCGGTTTCGCTCTCGCCATGATGATGCGGTCCCGAAGCGATTCCCGGTGCCACATGGGTCTCGCCCATCCAGATCGCCCGGCTGCCGACGGTGTCGCCGGACAGCGCCGCCATTCGCGACATGCCCTCCGTCTGCGCCGTGGCGGACGTGCACTCCTCGGAAGGCACGTGGTAAAGCCGCCCCACGGCAGCAACGATACTTGCCTTCGACGATGTTGGATCGTGCGCTGCGTTGGGGGGTGATTCCCGAATACTTCGGATACACCGGCGAAAGGATCACCGCCGGCCCCGCGGCTAAGGAAGCCGTCCTCAACGCACTCGGGGCCACCAAAGATCAGCCGCCTCGAATCGCGCGCGACGAGCTGCCGCCAGGACCATGCGCATCCGCTCCCGAGCGTGTTTGGGGATGGGCGGCTCAGCTCTACGCGCTGCGATCACGCGACAGCTGGGGAGTCGGTGACTTCGCTGACCTGCGGCGCTTCGGGCGCTCGGCAAGGCGTACTGGCGCATCGCTGATGCTTCTCAACCCACTTGGGGCCCAGGTCCCGGTGCTGCCGTATCAAGCGTCCCCGTACTACTCGTCGTCGCGCCGCTTCTTGAATGAAATCTACATCTGCGTCGAAGACCTTCCCGGAGCACGGAAATGTGCGAATGAGATCGAACCGCTGCGCAAGGCAGCGCAGGCCCTGAACGCCAACCGGCTCATCGACTACGACCAGGTCTTCCAGCTGAAGTCGAAAGCGCTGGAGACGATCTACAAAGCCGAGCCGAGGCCGAGTGGGCTCGCCTCGTGGACAAAGAGTGAAGGCGACGCCTTGCGAGATTTCGCCACCTTCAACGCGCTGGCGGAAACCCTGGGTCCGGCCTGGCGCAGCTGGCCCGAGGGTTTGCGATCGCCGACTGGCCATGCGATGGAACAGAAGCGCGCCGAGCTCAAGGATCGGATCGCATTCCACCAGTGGGTGCAGTTCCACCTCGACCGCCAGCTCGAGCGCGCGGCGGGCGAGATCGGGCTGGTCGCCGACGTTCCCCTCGGCTTCGCCTCGGACAGCTTCGAAGCCTGGCGCTGGCAGCACCTGCTGGCGCCGAACATGCGCGTGGGCGCGCCACCCGATGAGTTCTTCACAGGCGGCCAGGACTGGGGCGTGCCGCCGTTCGACCCGTGGAAGCTGCGCGCCGCGAGGTGCGCGCCGTTCGTGGAGGCGATCCGTGCCGCGGCCCGGCACGCCACAGGCGTCCGCCTCGACCATGTGATGAGCCTTTTCAGGCTTTTCTGGATCCCGAACGAGATGTCTGCCTCCCAGGGGCTCTACCTTCGATACCCCGCGGACGAGCTGCTCGGACACCTGGCCGAGGAGAGCCGCCGCGCGAACGCTTTCGTGGTCGGCGAGGACCTCGGCTTGGTCGAGCCGTTGGTGCGCAGGCGGTTGCGCAGGCGCGGCGCACTCTCCTACCGGCTGCTCTGGTTCGAGGGTGAGTCGCCGCGTCGCTGGCCGCACGACGCGGTCGGCGCCGTGAGCACCCATGACCTTCCCACGGTGGCCGGGACCTGGAACCTGACCGAGCCGGACCACCGCCTGCACCGGCTGCGCAAGCAGCTGGTCGACGTGACCCGAATGCCCGACGGCACGCCGGCGATCGACGTCGCGGTGGCCGCCTACAGGGTCCTTGCCCGGGGCCGCACGCGCATCGTGCTCGCCCAGCTCGAGGACGCCCTCGGAGTCGAGGAACGGCCCAATGTGCCCGGCACGACGACCGAGTTTCCGAACTGGAGGCGGGCCCTGCCGGCGCCGCTCGAAGAGATCGAGAGATCGCCCGGCGCGCGGAGAATAGCGGCCGCAATGAGGCGCGCCGGCCGTACCCTCACTCAGCCCACATGAGCTCACGTTTTGCCGGCACGGTGGGGAACGGCCGCATCCTGGCCAGGATCGGCCGTGACGGCAGCCTGATCGGGCTGAAAGGTCCGCATTTCGACCTCGAGCTCGTCGACCGGCCGGTTCACGCCGTGATCGTTCTGCGCAACGGGAAGCGGCGCCTTGGCGGCCGCGGCTGGAAACACCACCTGGAGTACATCCGCGGCACCAATGTGCTGCGCGTCCTTTCCCGCCACGCCACCGGTCTCAAGGTCGAGCGCCGGCTGGCCGCGATCGACGACTGCCTGTGCTCCGCCTTTCGCTGCGGAGAGGAAGCCGAGGTCGCGTGGGAGCGCGGCCTTGGCGAAATAGTGCCCGAGGCCGGCCTTCGAATAACGGAGAGGTGGCCTGATGACTTCGACCTCCCGCCGCTTGGCGGAGCCACGCGGGCCTGGGTGGTAGCCCGCGTCCCCGACCTCTCCGATCGCGCCACGATCACGGGCCTGTATGCGCGAAGCATCCTCGTCATCGCGCAGCATCACGACAGGTCCGGCGCGTTCGCGGGCGCGGACGGCGACGGCACACTGGTCGCACACGCGCTGGACGTTTGTGGCGAGCGAGGCGCGGCGCGCGACTTCTTCGAGTGGGCGACCAGAGGTGGGCGCACCGACCCACAGCTGGCCTGGGCTCTCGAGCGCCACCTGTACTGGTCGCACAGCCCGAGCCTGCATGCCCGGCTTGAAGAATTGAAGGCGACGGTGGGCGTGGAGTCGCCGCCGCAGCCCGAACCGAGTACGAGTGCGACGCTGTGGGCGGCATGGCAGGATGCCGTGGCCGGCCGGCGCGCCGCAGCCATCGCGGCGCTGCAGTCCGCCGTGGCCAAGCGAACCCCCCTGAGACTGTTTCTCAGCGGCGGTGCCGTCGACCTCCGGGCCCACGCGCTCCTTCTGCTCACAGTTCACGCCCTCATCCCCGCAAGGGGTGCAGTCGAGGATGGCTTCTTCGAGCACCAGGCGACCGCGCAGAGCACGAGGCGCGCCCGAGCCCTCTACGCGGGTGCCTTCCACGCTGGAATGCCCGAGCCGGACGAGGCCACGCGAATCGTCGCGGAGGTGCGTTCGGACCTTGACGTCTTGTCGGTGACGATGAACATGGAAAACGGGGCCGTCCTCGAGATGGAGCGCCACGAAGAAAGAGATGGCCTGCCCGCCCGCTGGACGGGGCGCGTCCCGCCGGCACAAGAGGGCGAAGTGTCGACGTACCGGATTCGTGTCCACCTGCGCGACGCGAAAGCGCCACCGATGTGGGCCTCCGACTCCGACCCGCGGCCGGGCGGTCAGGAATTCGCGGTCGAGGCCGCCCCTCCCCCTTCCCCCGATTGGTTTGCCGATGCGCTCTGCTACCACGTGATGGTCGACCGGTTTGCGAGGCCGGGCGAAAGCCTGGCCATGCCCGGCGACTCCACCGCGCTTTACGGCGGCACGCTCGATGGCATCCGCGACCGCCTCGACCATATCGCGGCACTCGGGTGCAACACCCTCTGGCTCAGCCCTGTGCACAAGAGCCCTTCGCATCACGGTTACGACCACGAGGATTTCATCGAGGTGGAGCCCCGATATGGCGGTGAGGCGGCGCTCATTCGCCTCGTCGAGGCGGCACACGGCCGCGGCATGCGGATCCTCCTCGATTTCGTCCCCAATCACACTGGCCGCGGTCATCACCTGTTCCGCGACGCGGTGGAGAAGGACGGCGACGCCGCCGCCTATTACCGGTTCTGGCAGTGGCCTCACTACTACCGCTGCTTTTCCGACGTCATCTCGCTGCCTGAGCTCGATACCGGCAGCCGCCACGTACAGCAGCACCTCGTTCGAGCCGCCCAGCACTGGCTGACCGCGTATGGCGTGGACGGCATCCGCTGCGACCACGTCGCGGGCGTGGATCCGGCTTTCTGGATCGAGCTGCGGCGTGGCTTGCGCCAGGTCAAGCTCGATCCCTTGATCCTCGGCGAGGCCACCGGTACGACCGATTGGCTCGCTCGTTACGCGGGCCGCCTGGACGCGATCTTCGACTTCGACCTCACGTATTACGTTCGCCAGGCGCTGGCACGCGGTCGCATGGGCGCGGCGGCTTTTGCAAGCTGGCTAGACGGGCATGACGGCGCCTATGGCGGCCTCGCCCGCGCGACGTTGTTGGACAACCACGACATGAATCGCTTCCTGTGGATGGCGGACGGCAACGTGGATCGCGTCAAGCTCGCCGCGACGCTGCTCCTGACACTGCCTGGTATGCCCGTCATCTACTACGGCACCGAGGTCGGCCTCAGCCAGCGACACGATGGCATCGTCGAGAATGCCGAGGCTCGACTGCCGATGTTGTGGGGCAGCGACCAGAACCAGGCCATCCTCGAGCACTTCCAGCGACTCGGCAAGCTGCGCGGCGAATCACTCGCATTGCGCCGCGGCGCGAGGCGGACGGTGATTGCAGATGCGGAGGTGTTCGTCTACGAGCGATGGATCGAGGACGAGAGCGTGATAGTGGCACTCAACTTCAGCGAGCAAGCGCAGCGCCGCGAGGTGCCCGGACTGCCAGGCTCGATCGAGCTCCCCCCACTGGGATCGACCGTGATGGAGGCTAGTACGATTCGATCATGATCGCCCCGCCTTCCCGGCTCGACGGCACGGATCTCGAGATCTATCCGATCAACGCCCTCCCCAAGAACGGCCATGCCGATCCGTCGGCCCTGCCGATGACGATCAAGGTCCTCCTCGAAGGCCTGCTGCGACTGAGCGAGTCGGGAGTTTCCGACGACAAAAGCGTGAGCGCGTTGGCCGCCTGGCCGGCGCCGCCGCCAAAGGACGCGCAGCTGCCCTTCCTTCCCGCTCGCGTCCTGATGCAGGACTTCACCGGAGTGCCTGCGGTGGTGGATCTCGCGGCGATGCGTTCGGCGATGAAACGCGCCGGCAAGGACGCCGGCAAGGTCGACCCGCTCGTGCCGGTCGACCTCATCATCGATCACTCCGTGCAGGTCGATGCCTTCGGTTTTCGCGACGCGTACACCCGCAACATAGAAAAGGAGATAGAGCGCAACCGCGAGAGGTATTCGCTGCTGCGTTGGGCACAGCAGGCGTTCCATAACTTTTCGCTGGTCCCGCCGGGAATGGGCATCTGCCACCAGGTGAATCTCGAGTACGTCGCCAAGGTCGTGCAGGTCCGCGATATCGGCGGCCGCAAGGTTGCGATCCCCGACACGCTCATGGGCACCGACTCGCACACGACGATGGTCAACGGGCTCGGTGTCCTCGGCTGGGGCGTCGGGGGCATCGAGGCCGAGGCCGCGATGCTCGGCCAGCCGGCCTACCTCGCGACACCGATCGTGGTCGGAGTCCGATTCAGCGGCGCCCTGCCCGCCGGCTCGACAGCCACCGACCTCGTCCTCACCCTCACCGAGATGCTGCGCAAGCACGGCGTGGTGGACAAGTTCGTCGAGTTCTGTGGTGATGGGCTTTCGAGCCTCTCGGTGCCGGACCGCGCGACGCTCAGCAACATGTGCCCCGAGTACGGCGCCACGTCCGCGCTGTTTCCGGTCGACGCGCAAACCCTTCGCTATCTCGACGTCACCGGGCGCAGCCGCGAGCAGATCGCCCTCGTGGAGCACTACTCCAAGGAGCAGGGCCTCTTTCGCGTCGACGGCGCCACCACGCCGAAGTTCAGTGAATTGCTCGAGCTCGACCTCACCAAGGTCGAGCCTAGCCTCGCCGGCCCGAAGCGGCCGCAGGATCGCGTGTCGCTGCCGCATGTATGGGAGAGCTTCACGAGTGCTTTCGGCGATGGGCACCACGCCGACCCCGATGCGCTGTCGAGACTGGCCGAGGAAGGGGGGCCGGTCAACGGACGGCAAGCCGTGGCGATCGAGGCCAAGCCGGCCAAGCAGCTGGAGGACGGCTGCGTCGTGATCGCGGCGATCACGAGCTGCACCAACACGTCCAACCCCTCGGTGATGGTGGCCGCGGGCCTGCTCGCCAAGAAGGCCGTCGAGCTCGGCCTGGAGGTCGGCCCCTACGTCAAGACAAGCCTCGCGCCCGGTTCGCGCGTAGTCACCGACTACCTGCAGACGGCGGGCCTCATGGAGCCACTCGAGAAGCTCGGCTTCTACCTCGTGGGTTTCGGATGCACGACCTGCATCGGCAACTCAGGCCCTCTGGCCACGCCGGAGATCGAGGCCGCCGTCGTCAAGGACAACCTCAGCGTGGTCGCGGTGCTCTCCGGAAACCGCAACTTCGAATCGCGAATTCATCCGCTTGTGAAGGCGAGCTACCTCGGCTCACCGCCGCTCGTGGTCGCTTACGCCCTCGCCGGCAACGTCAACATCGACCTCACCAAAGATCCCGTCGGCACGACCCGCGATGGCAAGCCCGTGATGCTGTCGGAGCTTTGGCCTTCGCAGGCTGAGGTCAACGCCGTGGTGCAGAAGTGCGTGCAGCAGGACATGTTCAAGCGCGAGTACTCACGCATCTTCGAGGGCGACGAGCACTGGAAGCAGATGTCAGCCCCCACCGGTCCGATCTTCCAGTGGGACGCTGGCTCCACGTACGTGAAGGAGCCGCCCTACTTCGATGACTTCTCTACGCGGCCGAAACATCTGACAGACGTCGACGGCGCTCGCGCGCTCGCCGTCCTGGGCGACTCGGTGACGACGGACCACATCTCCCCCGCCGGAGCCATCCCTGCTGACAGCCCCGCGGGAAGCTACTTGATCGAACACGGCGTGCAGAAGCCCGACTTCAACAGCTATGGGTCGCGGCGCGGCAACCACGAGGTGATGGTGCGCGGCACCTTCGGCAACATCCGGCTCCGCAACAAGCTCGTCGACCGCGAGGGCTACTGGACACGTCACTTCCCGGATGGCGAGGAGATGACGATCTACGACGCCTCCGAGCGATACCGCGCAGAGAACGCGCCGCTCATCGTGCTGGCGGGCAAGGAATACGGCTCGGGGTCCTCGCGCGACTGGGCGGCCAAAGGCCCGCTGCTGCTCGGCGTGCGCGCGGTCATCGCGGAGAGCTTCGAACGCATCCACCGTTCCAACCTGGTCGGCATGGGCATCCTGCCGCTCGAGTTCGCCCGTGGGGAGAACCCGGAGTCGTTGGGTCTGACCGGTCGCGAGGAGTTCACGATCAAGGGCATCGACACGATTACGCCCGGCCAGACATTCGACGTCGTGGCGCGATCCAAAGACGGCGAGACGACGACCTTCAGGACCCACGCTCGCGTGGACAACGACACCGAGGTGGGCTACCTGCACAATGGCGGCATCCTGCCCCTCGTCTTGCGCGAGCTGATCGCCAAGTAGTCATGGCCAGGGGGCCCCTGTTACCCGCGAACGCTCTCGGCGCGATGGCAATTGGAGCGTTGGCGTTTGGGGCTCTGGCCATCGGCGCCGTCGCCATCGGCCGGCTGGCGATCGGACGGGCACACATCCGCCGGCTGGAGATCGACGAGCTCGTGGTGCATAAGCTCACGCGCCCCGAGGACGGTTCGAAAGCCTAACTTCACCCCGGCGTTCCGAGCCGGAGCGGGTGCCGGCTTAGGCTGCGGCGTCCCCGGTGCGGATCGGCAGGCGCCGCTCGTAGCCGCACTCCGGACACTCGTAGAGCCCGACCACCGTGTCTGGGCGCGACTGGTCCGAATGCAGGGTGCGAAGCTGCATCTGCACGGATGCCTCGTGGCGCTCGCAGTTGGGCGCGTCTTCGTGGCTCATCAGGGCTCCAAGATTACGCGCTGCGTCGAAAACGGCCTAGTGCGCCCTCTACAAGCCGGATGGCCGAACCGTTGTTGCCCGTGCACACACATAATGAAGGCATATGGCGACCAAGAAGGCCGCGGACGAGATCACCGAACCGCCGCCGACGGTGCGCGAGGCGATGAGCTTTGGCGGCCTCGCCACAGCGAGGCTCGTCGCAGGCGGCCAGGGTCTCGACCGGCCCATCGAATGGGTGCGGATGATGGAGACGCCGGAGGTGCAGCCCCGCGCGGGCGACCTGATCCTCACCACCGGTTTTCCGATCAAGGACGACCCCGACGCCCAGGTCCGCCTGATCTCCCGCATCGCCGAGGGCGGCGGTGCGGGCCTGGTGGTACGACCTCATCCCTACCTGCGCAAGCTGCCGCCGGAGATGCTCACAGAAGCCGACCGGCTCAACGTTCCCGTTTTCACCATCGGCGCCGACGTCCAGATGATCGACCTGATGACGCCGCTCCTCGAACGGATCATCAACGCTGAGCACTGGCGCCTCAAGCGGTCGCTCGACATCCACCGGCGCTTTACGGAGCTGGTGCTCGACGGGAAGGGCGTCAACGAGATCTGCCGCACCTTGTCGGAGCTGCTCGAGAGCGCGGTCGCGATCGAGGATGCAAGCTTCCATCTCCTCGCCCATGCGGGCGGCGCCGGCGACCCGCACCGCAAGGAAACCATCCAGCGCCAAGGCACACCGCAGCGCGCCTTGTTCGACCCGCAGATCCAGCGCATGCTCCGCGAGCTCGAGCAGAAACGCGGCCCGGTCAAGGTGCCCGCGTTTCCACATGTGGGCATGTCCCGCGAGCGCCTCATCGCCCCGATCCTGGCGGCCAACCAGGTGCTGGGCTACATCTCGGTCCTCGACCACCCGCCGCACCATGAGGAGCTCGCCTTCATGGCGATCGAGCAGGCGGCCCTCGTTCTGGCCCTGGCGATCGCCAAGGAACGAGAGCTCTCCGAGGTCGAGGGACGCGTTCGCGGTGAGTTCCTGGAAGACCTTCTGCACGGTACCTATGGCGACGAGGCCGCGGCTCAGCGCCGGGCTCGCCACCTGGGTTACCCGCTGCACGGCAGTCACATCGTGATGCTCGTCGACATCGACGACTTCCGCGGCTTCAACCGTGCGCGCCAGATCTCTGAGGATGCGATCCAGGCCTTGAAGCGCGAGTTTTTGCGACGGGTGACTGGGGTCGTCCGGGCCAGCTATCCACGCGCCCTCGTGCAGGGACGATCGGACAGCGTGGTTTCGCTGCTTCCGCTTGGCACCGAGCTGGGCGACCACCAGGCGCGAGCCCACGCACTCGGCATCCAGGTCCGGGAGGCGATCGCGGAATGGAAACCGGGGTTCACCGTGTCGGTTGGATTCAGCGGGCCGAGCGATGCGCCCTCGGGCGTTGCCGCCGCGCAGCGCGAAGTCGTCTCGGTGATGGATTCGCTGGCTCGCTTCAAGCGCTGGGGGCAGGTGGTCGCGGTGCCGGAGCTCGGCCTCACGGGCCTGCTCGCCGCCGTCACCGACGAGCGGCTCGTCGACTACAGCCGGCGCCATCTCGGTCCCTTGATGGAGCACGACAGCTCGCGCAAGGGCAGCCTGGTGTCGACGCTGCGCGCATACCTCGAGACGGGCGAGCAGCAGCAGGCGGCGACGCGGCTGCGCGTGCACCCGAACACGCTTCGCTACCGCCTCGACCGCATTCGCGAGATCAGCGGCGTCGACCTGGAGGACCCAGAGACCCGCCTCAACCTTGCTGTCGCCTTGCGTGTCCAGGCGCTGTTGGGCATGTAAGGAACGCATAACGTTTTCGCCTTCAGTTTGTAGCTAGCTCACTAGCCCGATCCGGCGATTCCCAGTAGCCTGCAGATCAGTGCCCCCCACTGCGGATTCGACGCGCCGCGCCTGGCCGGGGGACGTGCCCGGAAGCCGGGCAGCCTGCGGCATGGGCTTTGTCGCCACGCCCGAGCTCGGCCATGAGGCGGTCGCCTTGGGCGTGCGGGCCCTGGCCCGGCTCTCCCATCGCGGCGGCCTCGACGCCGACGGCAAGAGCGGTGACGGCGCCGGCCTCCTGATCCAGATCCCTCGCGGCCTGGTGGGCGACCACGCGGTGGCGGTCCTCTTCGAGTGGGACGCGCGTGCGCGAGGGATCGTCGCCGAGTCCCTGGCGGCGTCCGGCCTATCGCTGGTCGACTGGAGGGCGGTCCCGGTGGACCCGGACAGCCTCGGCGAGCGCGCCCAGGAGACCATGCCCGGCATCTGGCAGGGGCTCGTGGACAGCGCCGGCTTCGACCCGAACGACCTGGAGCACCGCCTGTACCTCGCGCGCCGCCGGGCGGAGCGAAAGGGTGCCGAGGAAAGCGTGCGGATGTACCTGCCCTCCTGCTCGAGCCGAACCGTGGTCTACAAGGGCTTGATGGCCGGCACGCGGCTCGCCGACTTCTATCTCGACCTGCGTGACGAGTCGTGTGAGAGCCGGTTGTCCGTGTTCCACCAGCGCTACTCGACCAACACCATGCCCGACTGGCGGCTGGCGCAGCCGTTCCGCCTCCTCGCCCACAACGGCGAGATCAACACGGTCACCGGCAACCGCGCCTGGATGCGTGCGCGGGAGGCCGAGCTCGAGCCGGAGCTTCGCGGTGTGATGTGGCCGGAAGGCTCCGACTCCGCATCGCTGGACAACGCGCTCGAATTGCTGGTGCAGCGCGGGTGGGAGGTGTCCGAGGCACTGATGAGCCTTGTGCCCGATGCCTGGGAGGGACGCGGTGACCTCGCCGCCGCCGTCCGTGACTTCTATCGCTACCAATCCATTCGTTTCGAGCCATGGGACGGCCCCGCGGCGCTGGCGTTCAGCGACGGACATGTGGTCGGCGCCGCGCTCGACCGCAACGGCCTGCGGCCGCTGCGCTGGCAGCGCACGCGGGACGGGCTCGTGGCCGCGGCGTCGGAAGCGGGCGTGGTGACGATGTCTCCGGAAACAGTGGTCGAGCGAGGACGGCTCGGCCCTGGCCAGATGCTGCTCGTGGACACCCGCGACTCCTCAGTGCTGCGGGACGCCGAGGCCAAGGAGCGTGCCGCCGCGCGCCACGACTACGGCCTCCTGGCCGACCGCGCGCTGGTGCCGGTGGAACGAAGGCATCTCGACATCGAAGCCCCCGAGGACATCGCCTTCGAGCAGCGGATCCATGGCTGGGGCTCGGAGGATGTGAAGATCGTGGTCACGGCCATGGCCGAGACCGGAGCCGAGGCCGTGTACTCGATGGGCGACGACATTCCGATCGCGGCCCTCGGCCGCACCCCGCGCCGGATCTACGGCTACCTTCGCCAGCGGTTTGCGCAGGTGACCAATCCCGCCATCGATTCACTGCGTGAGAAGGCGGTCATGTCGCTTCGAGTGCTGTTGGGTGCCCGGCGCGGCACGCTGGAGCCGGAAGGCGGTGTCGATCGTGAGCTCCGCCGGAGCCACCACCCGGCGATTCCGGGTTCGCAAACTGCCTCTGAGTTCGTGGGGGTTCCCTTGCTCGAGCTCGAGTCGCCCGTGTTGGGCGCAGCCGAGCTTGCGCGTGTGCTCGAAGGCGCGACCGTGCTCGACGCGACGTATGCGGCCGGAGAGTCGTTGCATGATGTGCTGCTGAGGCTGTGTCGAGAGGCCTCCGAGGCGAATGGCATCATCGCCCTCAGCGACCGGCGCGCAGGGGCGCAACGGATCCCGGTCCCGATGGCACTTGCCGTGGGCGCGGTGCACGAGTCGCTGCTGGCGAACGGCGAGAGGATGGCCAAGGACTTGATCGCGATCGCAGGCGACGTGGTCGACGTGCACGACGTCGCGTGCCTCATCACGACCGGCGCCGGCGCGGTCCACCCGTATCTCGCACTGGCAACAGCAGCCGCTGCCGCGGAAGGCGGGGAGGCCCGGTACCGCAAGGCGCTCGACGCGGGCCTTCTCAAGGTGATGGCCAAGATGGGGATCTCCTGCGTCGACAGCTACCGCGGCGCGAACGTGCTCGAGGCGCTGGGACTCGGCGCCGAGGTCATGGAGCTGTGCTTTCCCTCCGTGCCTTCCAACATCGGTGGCGCCGACCTCGCCGACATAGAGAAGATGGGCGCCGATCGTCACGGGGCGATCGTCCACCTGCCCGATCACGGGCGCGTGCGCTTTCGCAAGGCGGGCGAGCATCACGCCTACAACCCGCTCGCCGTCCGCGCGGCGCAGAAGGCCGCGCGAGAGAACGACCACGACGCATACCTCGAGTGGCGCCGTCTCTCCAGCATGGGCGAGCCGCAATCGCTGCGCGAGCTGATGCGAATCAAGAGCGCGCAGCCTGCCCTGCCCCTCGATGCGGTCGAGCCGGCGGCGGAAATCGTGAAGCGCTTCGTGAGCACGGCGATGTCGCTGGGGGCTCTCTCTCCTGAGGCGCACGAAGCGCTCGCCATCGCCATGAACCAGATTGGAGCCAGATCGAACTCTGGCGAGGGGGGCGAGGACCCCGCGATGTATGACGACGAAGGAGGCAGGCGCGACAACCGGGTCAAGCAGGTCGCGTCGGCGCGCTTCGGCGTGACGCCTCGGTATCTGAAACGAGCCGACGAGCTGGAGATCAAGATCGCACAGGGCTCCAAGCCAGGCGAAGGCGGCCAGCTTCCGGGCCTCAAGGTCACAAGCCTCATCGCACGGCTGCGGCACGCACAGCCCGGAATGCAGCTGATCTCGCCGCCGCCGCACCACGACATCTATTCGATCGAGGACCTGGCGCAGCTCATCTACGACTTGAAGACGGTCAACCCACGCGCGCGCATCGGAGTCAAGCTCGTGTCCGAGGCGGGCGTGGGAACCATCGCCGCCGGGGTCGCCAAAGCGCGGGCCGATTACATCCTTGTCTCCGGCCATGACGGCGGCACGGGTGCGTCGCCGCTGTCATCGATCAAGAACGCCGGCGTACCGTGGGAGCTCGGACTTGCGGAGACGCAGCAGGTGCTCGTCGCGAACCGCCTGCGAGAGCGCGTGAGTTTGCGGACTGACGGCGGCCTGCGCAACGGGCGCGACATCGTCGTGGCCGCCATGCTCGGAGCGGAAGAGTTCGGCTTCGGGACTGGCGTCCTGGTGGCGCTCGGTTGCGACATGGCCCGCCAATGCCACCTCAATACGTGCCCCACCGGAATCGCAACGCAGCGTGAGGATCTTCGCGCCAAGTTCGAGGGGCGCCCGGAGCACGTCATCAATCACCTGTTCCACATCGCCGCCGAGGCACGCGAGCATCTCGCGGCCATGGGGCTGGCCAGCCTTGACGACGCCGTGGGTAGGGTCGATCTG
Source organism: Chloroflexota bacterium (assembly GCA_005880315.1). Classification (GTDB taxonomy): domain Bacteria; phylum Chloroflexota; class Dormibacteria; order Dormibacterales; family Dormibacteraceae; genus UBA10449. The sequence goes on from VBHB01000092.1 coordinate 16,513, forward strand.
CTGGAGGCCGCTCAGGAGTCCGCGCTCGACCTCTCCTTCATCCTCTCAACCCCCACCCACGCCGAGCTGCCGCGACGCCGCACCTGGGCACGTAACGGTGACCTGCCGGCCGCGCCGCCTCCGAGCGGCGACATCGACAACTCGAAGCGCACCATCGGCGCGGCCCTCGCCGCCGGCGAATCGCGCGAGTACCGCGGCAGTGCGGGCCAGAGCTTCGGGGCGTTCCTCGACGAAGGCGTGGAGCTGTCGCTCGAAGGTGAGGCGCAGGACTATGTCGGAAAGGGAATGGGCGGCGGCGTCATCGTGATCAGGCCTTTTGCCGGCGATGGGTCGCCGGACCCCGTCCTGGCGGGCAACACGATCTGTTACGGCGCCACCGGAGGCCGGCTGTTCGTGGCAGGACGGGTTGGCGAGCGGTTCTGCGTCCGCAACTCCGGCGCCATGGCCGTCGTCGAGGGCGCGGGCGATCATTTCTGTGAGTACATGACAGGCGGGGTCGCAGTCGCCCTCGGAGCCGTGGGCTGGAACGCAGGCGCCGGGATGACCGGAGGCGTCGCCTACGTGACCGAATGGCGGCAGCTCAACTCCGACAGCGTGGTCGCACGCGAGGTCCCCGCCGAAGACGCGGCGGAGCTCCGGTCCCTGGTCGAGGAGCACCACCGCAGGACTGGGAGCGCGCGAGCATCCGCGCTCCTGGCGAACTGGGATGCGGCGCTCCGCGAGTTCCGCCAGGTCGTGCCGGTCGCCAGGGTCCAGCCCGCCGCGTCCGAAACCGCGGGCGAATCGGCCGAGAGCGCCCCGAAGACAGCCGCCTAGTCATCGCTGCGGGACGGCATGTCCCTTTTTGCGATCAAATCGACGCATCGGCGCGTAGGATCGGACGATGCGGAGGCTGGCCGCGATCGCACTCATAGCCGTCGCTTGCGGCGCGCTCGCGGCACACGCGCAAACGCTGTCACTGGTTTACGCTAAGGGCGCCACTTACCACTACACGCTGCATATGACCTCGAACCTTTCGACCGACATGGGGATGATGGCGGCCCCGGTCAAGATGGACATGACCGCCAAGGAAGCTGTCACGGTGAATTCCGTCGACTCGAAGGGCGTCGCCGATGTGAGCCTCACCTTCTCCGACGTCCACATGGTCATGAGCATGACCAGCGCGAATTCGAGCACCACCATCAACCAGACGCAGTCCACGTTCCCGACCATCCAGCTCCAGATCGGACCCGACGGCCGGGTTCTGAGCGCCAACGGCATGGATGTCTCCAACGAGATGACGCTCGGGTTCGGCGGTGTATCGAGCTTTGTGATCGCCGTGCTTCCTGACAATGCCGTGAAACCCGGCGACAGCTGGACGAAGAGCTACGACCAGGCAAGCCCGTTTGGAAGCGGCAGCACTCATGTCACCGCGAACAGCAAGTACCTGCGCGACGAGACTTTTCACGGGGTCAAGGCGGCCGTCGTCGAGACGACCACGAGCGCCAACATCGACTTGACCATGACCCCTACTCAACAGGGCGCCGGCAATGGGTTCCCAGGTACGAGCATCAAGGGGACCTGGACGTCTGATGTCACGAGCTGGATCGACCCCTCCGCTCACCGCCTGTTGAAGTCCCTGATGAAAGGAACCAACGACGTCACCATGACGGTGAGCATTCCGGCAGGCATTCCCATCAACTCGCCGAACGGATCCCCGACAATCCCACCGGGGGCGACGGGGCCCTTCACGATGAAGGGTACGCAGACCCTCGACATCGAGCCTGCCTGACTGATCGTTAGGCGGGGATCTTCTCCGCCGGCGCCATTCCACCGCCGACGCCGGCCCTAGCCTCTACGTCCCTTGGCCCGAGCTTGGTCCCGCACGTCTCACAGATTCGGTGCTCATCGACCGCGCCGCCGCACCTCTTGTGCACCAACAGGACCGGCGCCCTGCCCGGATAGACGTACCGGTTGCCCCATTGCAGGAGCGACACGATCACCGGCCAGAGGTCGATGCCTTTCTCGGTGAGGCGGTACTCGTAGCGCACCGGATGCTCCTGGTACGGCGTCCGCTTGAGGATGTCCTCGTCGACGAGACGGTTCAACCGGGCGGCCAGGATGTTGCGGGCCATCCCGGTGCGGCGCTGGTATTCCTCGAAGCGCCGAGCGCCCATGAAGGCGTCGCGGATGATCAGCAGCGTCCACCGCTCGCCGACCACCTCGAGCGAACCTGCCACCGAGCAGATCTGGCTGTCGTATGTGCGGCCAAGCATCAAGCAGCATCATAACCCGCCGAGTTGCATGACGCAACTGCATGTGATAGGGTGCGTTTCGTTACGCAACTCGGGCTGGGAGGAAAAGTGCCGCACCGCTACCGGGTCCTCGTGGTCGTCTCTGTCGCCACCTTCGTGGCCAGCCTGGACCTCTTCATCGTCAACATCGCCTTTCCCAGCATCGAACGGGACTTCACCGGCACCAGCGACGCCACCCTCTCCTGGGTGTTGAGCGCCTACGCCATCGTCACGGCGGCGCTCCTCGTGCCGGCGGGGCGCCTGGCTGACATGATCGGCCGCAAGCGGCTCTTCATGGGCGGCCTCGTCTCCTTCGTCGTGGCTTCGGCCCTGTGCGCGGCGGCGCCGGGGCCCGGCTGGCTGATCGCCGCTCGTGTTGTACAGGCTGCGGGGGGCGCGATCCTGATGCCGACCTCGCTCGCGATCCTGCTGGCAGAGTTTCCGGCGAGGCAGCGGGGGATCGCGGTAGCGATCTGGTCCGCGACCGGCGCCGTGGCTGCGGCCGCTGGACCGCCGATCGGCGGGCTCCTGGTCCAGGCCAGCTGGCGCTGGGTCTTCCTCATCAACCTCCCGATCGGGCTGGTGACAGCCGTCGTCGCGGCCCGGGTGCTCAGCGAGTCGCGCGACCCCGAAGGCAAGCGATTCCCCGACCTCGCCGGCGCGGCGATGCTCGTCCTCGCCTCCACCGCGCTGATGCTCGCAATAGTCCAGGGCCAGTCCTGGGGTTGGACGAGCCCACGCGTGATGGGCCTGGTCGCCGGCTCCCTCGTGTTGACGGCGGCCTTCCTCTACTGGTCGTCGCGGCACCCTGCGCCCGTTCTCGAGCTCGCATTGTTCAAGGCTCGCGCGTTTGGCGCCGCCAACGTCTCCGGCACGCTCTTCTTCGCTGCATTCGGCGCGATGCTGCTCGCCAGCGTGCTGTTCCTCACGCGCGTGTGGAGGGTGGACATCGTCACCGCGGGGCTCGAGATCGCACCGGGACCGATTGCGGCGGCCGTGTTCGCGGTGCCAGGCAGCTTGCTCTCTAGACGATTCGGCGAACGCACCATCGCCGCCGCGGGCTCATTGCTCTTTGCTTTCGCCGGCATCTGGTGGCTCGCAGCCGCCGGGCTGCAGCCGCATTACGCGTCCGAGTTCCTTCCCGGCTGGATCATCGGAGGGGCCGGAGTCGGTCTTGTTATCCCCACGCTGGCGAGCGCCACCGCCGCCTCCCTCCCCGCGTCGCGCTTCGCGACGGGCAGCGCCGTCTATGGGATGACGAGGCAGTTCGGGATCGCGCTCGGCATCGCCATCCTCATCGCGGTCCTGGGCACGCCCCGCGGAGCCCAGGTGCTGCCCGCATTTCGCGCCGGTTGGGAGGTCATCGTCGGGTTGGCCCTGGCGAGCGCGATTGCGGCGACGGCGATCGGGCGGATTCGCATCACGGCCGTCGAGCCAATCGCGGTTGCCGAGCTGAAGGAGGCTGTGTGATATGAAGGACGTGAGCACGAAAGCACGGACGCGAACCATCACCTGGGACGACCCCATGACAGCACTGGCCGGCAGCGCGGACATGACCGGGCTCGAGTTCATCCGTGCGATTTTTGAGGAACGACTGCCCAAACCGCCCATCACCGCGACGATGGGCTTCACCGGCGGGTCGGCCGAAGAAGGCAGGGTCACCTTCACCGGCGAACCCGGCGAGTACCTGTACAACCCGATCGGCGTCGTTCATGGGGGATTCGCGATGACCATCCTCGACTCGGCCATGAGCTGCGCCGTGCAAACCACGCTGGCCGCCGGCGAGGCCTACACCACGCTCGAGGCGAAGGTCAACTTCGTGCGCCCGATCACACTGGAAACCGGCCCGGTGCGATGCGAGGGCGTGGTCGTGCACCGCGGCGGCAAGGTCGCCACCGCGGAGGGTCGCCTGTTCGCGGAGGGCACCGGCAAGCTCCTGGCCCACGGGACCACCACCTGCCTCGTATTCAACCGATGACGGCTGGGCACTAGATAGCCTCGGCTGCCGCGCGGATGCGGTCGAGCACTCGCATGTTGGCGATCGAATCTTCTGGCGGGATCGCGACGGCGCGGTTTTCGATGACGCTGTCCGCGAAGGACTCCACCATCAGCTGATACGGATCGTCGGGATCGCGCCAGGCTGAAAACGGAAGCGCCAGGCGCTGGGTGCGCTCGCGCTCGACGACGAACAGGCCCTGGTCCTCAGGCGACTCGAAGCTCACCCAGACCGAGGCCGTCTTGCCGCCGGCGAATCGCAGCAGCGCGCTGACCGTGGTGTCGACGCCATCGTTGCGTGAGGCGTCGCGCGTCAACGTCGCCAGCACGCCCACCGGCTCGCCCAGTATCCAGCGCGCAGCGTTGACGGCGTAGCAGCCGACGTCGAGGAGCGCGCCGCCGCCAAGCGAAGCCTGCATGCGGTAGTTCGACGGGTCGTGCATCGTGAAGCCGAAGGTCGCGTGCACGTAGAGGGGATCGCGGACGCTCTCTACGAATGCTCGCGCTCGCGGGTGGAAGCGATACATGAAAGCCTCCATGAGCTGTAGCCCGGCATCCCGGGCGGCACCGGCGAGCTCCTCCGCCTCAGCCGCGTTCATGCCCAGGGGTTTTTCGCACAAAACATGCTTGCCGGCCGCGAGCGCACGCAACGACCACTCGCGGTGCAGCGCGTTGACGAGTGGGATGTAGACGGCATCCACCTCTGGGTCTTCGAGCACCGCATCGTATGAATTGGCGATGCGGGCGAACGCGTGGTGCGAGGCGAGCTCACGCGCGCGAGCCGTGTCCCGGCTCGCGATCGAAACCAGCCGTCCGTTGCGTGAGGCCTCGATGGCGGGGATGACTGCGCGACCCGCGATCCAGGCGGCGCCGAGAACACCCCAGCCGATGCGATCGGAACGCGCTATATGTCGACCTCGAGCTGGGCGCCGCCGCGTTCGATCGAACGCGTGGCCGATTCCATCACCGCCACCGTGCGGCGAGCCTCAGCAGTTGTGATGGCCAACGCTTCGTCCCAGGCGAGATGGTCGGCCAGGTTGCGATAGAAGCCGAGATCGTCCCGAGGCGCGAGCGAAAGGATCTCCTCGTGCGACCCGCCGTCGGCAGGGCGAAACACCTTGACCCGGGCCGGGAAGTCCGCGGGCACGGCCTCGTCACGCCATTCGCCGACTACGGCCCCGCGCGTGCCGAGCACGTACCACTTCGGCTTGACCGCGCCGGCGATGTCCGACTGCAGGAACGTCGCCTGCGCCCCGTTCGCGAACGCCAGGTCGACCCGCACCTGGTCGGAGTTGGTGACGTCGTGCCATACACGCTTGTGCGCGCGGGCGGTGACAGTTCTCACCGCGTCGGGGAACAGCTGCAAGATCCAGTCGAAGTAGTGCGAGCCCCAGTCGTAAATCGTGCCACCTGAGACTGGCTCGTGGCTGTGCCAGAAATCGCATGGATGCGAATAACCGCCGATGAACGACTCCATGTAGAACGGCTCGCCGATGCCGCCCGCACGCACCACGTCGCGCAGTGCGACGAAGTCGGAGTCCCAACGCCGGCTCTGATAGATGGTGAGGACGCGATCGCGCTCCGCAGCCTCGTCGATCATGCGATCCACCTCGTCGACGCGAAGCGCAAACGGCTTCTCGCAAACAACGTGCTTGCCGGCGGCAAGCGCGGCGAGGACCGACTCGGCGTGCGCGACAGGCGGCGTGCCAATGACAACGATGCCGACGTCGGGGTCGTCATACAAGCCACCCGCGCCCGCGTGAACGGGGACGTCCCACTCTCGCGATGCCAGCTCCCTCCGATCCGCCGAGATGTCGCATACGCCTGCCAGCCGCAGCCCGGCCACGCGGCTGATCGAAGCGGCGTGGTCGCGTGCGATCGCGCCGTAGCCGATGAGCCCGACACCGACCGGCTCGGGCGGGCGGCGGCCAGCCGCAAAGAGAAGGGAGCGATGCACGAGTTTCTGGAAGGCTTCGCTTTCGTATGTGGACGCGGAGTGGCCGAGGCCGATCTGGATGAACCTGCCTTCGCCAACAGCACGTTCGTACGCGACCACCTGCTCCGTGAAATGCCAGCTCGTCCGCAGCAGCACCGACGCATCGGCTGGCGGACCCTCGGATAAATAGAGCCTGTCGGTCAGCTTGAGCTCCGGACCCAACCGCTGCGTGACCGGGTGCGAAGGGTCGGCCCGAAGGATGAGCTCGGTCGACGGCCCGGGCCCGCTTGGAGTCCAGCGCGCCAGCCCCGCGATTGCGGCGTGGCCACTCCAGGACGCGAGCGTGCCGCCCAAGAGCACCAAACCGCCACCGCGGCCGACGAACTCCGCCAGCTGCTCGTCCTTTCCGGGCGGCAGCGGCGAGTCGCTCGTTGCGACGATCACTCCGCCGCCGCCGGTATCGAGCTGCGCAGGGTCGGCGATCACCTCGAAGTCGAAGTGATGGGTCAGCTCCAGCGCACGCAACAGCGGCCGCGCCAGGTGCGCGTAGTCAATCGAGCGCCCGCCGACAAGAGCCTGGACGCGCACCCGGTTCGCAGACACCGAGATGATGGTACGCACTAAGTGTTCGCTACGCGCCGCGGTCTAGTCCGGCCCGCGAGCGAGTCGCTGATACTCCGTGGCCGGCGGAATCGTAAGCATGCGGCCGTCATCGCTGCGCACCAGCTGCCAGCCGCCTTCATGGACCATCCAGTGATGCCGATGACATAAAAGGATCAGGTTGGAGAGATCGGTCGACCCGCCATGGATCCAGTGGACGAGATGATGCGCCGCGCTCTGTTTCGCATGCCGATCGCAGCCCGGCCATCTGCAGTGTCCGTCGCGGGCTTCCAGCGCTCTGCGCGCAGGACCCGACACGGTCCGCTTGGCGCGACCGACATCGATCACCGTGGAGTCCGAGCCCAAAAGGATGCGGGTGACCGAGCTGTCGCAGGCCAATCTCTCCACCGCCTTCGAAGAGATCGGTAGCGAGAACTCCATCTCCGCCGCCGGGGCGCCGGTGAGACCGAGAAGCGTCTCGAGTGAAGTGGTGACCTGAAGCTGGGAGGGGTCCAGCGCGTTCATCGAGAACTCGACCAGCGCATCCGCGAGCCGCCGAGGATAGCGACGACGGTCGTCCTTACCCATTCGCTTCGCGAGCGGCTCCAATGCCGTGCGCAGAGCCGCACCGCCGACCTTGTCGAGGGTGCCGCTGACGGCGACCAGGCCGTCATCGGTATCGGTCAAGGTCAGCTCCCTCATCTCGACGCCCTGGACCTCTTCCTCGACCACCCCCTCGGGGTCGGCCGCATGACGGGCGTGGATGCAGGTCTCGCGAAACTTGGCCACGCCTTCCTTGCGCGCATGGCGCAAGAGGGTGGTCTCGTCGAGGCGTTCGCCGACCTTCGCCGAGGTGTTGGCGATTTGCGCGAAGTGTGCAAA
>VBHB01000093.1 GCA_005880315.1 Chloroflexota bacterium
TCTCGGCGCCGGTCTCGAGCGCAAGTGCCCCCTCCCCACCATCCATGCTTCACATTATACGAACATTCGTTTGGAGGGTCAAGTAAATACGCCAACCAATTTCAAAAGAACGAAAGCTGACCCCACCCGGCGCTAGCGCGCCGACCTCCCCGAAACCGGGGAGGTCGTCACTCCCCAACGTGAACCCAGCCTCCGGGCCCAACCCCAACTCCTTCTTCCCAGTCCGTCTCTCCTCCCAGTCACTTTGAAGACGAGCCACCGACCCGACGCAGGACCTCGAGCGTCGCCATCGCCGCCTTCTCCCAGGTGAACTCGGCAGCGCGCTGCCTGCCCGCTTCGCCCAACCTCGCCCGGAGGCCAGGGTCCGCCAGCAGCCGCTCCAGCCCGGCGGCGATGGCGTCAGTGTCATCGGCGTCCACCTCGACGGCGGCTCCGCCGGCCAGCTCGGGCAGCGAACCCGACTTGCCGATCAAGGCCGGCAGCCCGTGCGCCATCGCCTCGAGCAGCGGCAGCCCGAAGCCCTCGTACAGGCTGGGGAAAGCGAGCATTGACGCGGATTGGTACAGGACCTCGAGCGTTGCCTCGTCCACGTGGCCGAGGAATCGGACCCCAGGCTCGGACTGGATCCTGTGCAGCGTGTCGCCGTATGCCCAGCCCGGCCGCCCGGCGATCACCAGCTGCGGCACGCCGACACGGCGGCCGATCACGATCGGGAGCGCGCCGGGCCGGCTCCGGAGCTGGCGGTAGGCGGCCAGCAGCCGCGGATAGTTCTTGCGCGGCTCGACAGTGCCCACGGCCAGGATGAACCCCGGCTCGATGCCTTCGGGGAGCATGCCGGGTGGCGGGGGCGTGCTGACGCCTTCAGGGACCACGGTGAGGCGGCCGTCCAGGCCCGGGAGCGGATACGTCGCGAGCACGTCGCGCTTGGTGGTCTCCGACGGGACCAGCACGGCAGCCGCGTTGCGTAGGGCCGGGCCGAGGAGAGTGCCCATGTAAAGCCGCTGCTGCCACGGGACCTCCGCCGGCCGCAGGCGGAATGCGAGATCGTGGACGAACACAACCGCAGGCGGGGCATCCCGTCGGCGCCGGGGCGTCATGCCTATAGGGCGCCAGGACCGCCTCGCAATCGAGATCGGCAAGCGCTTCGGGGCGCTCCCGGCTGCACAAGAGGGCGAACTGGTCGCCGGCCCGGTGCTCGACCATCGCCTTCGCCAGCTCGACCGCGACGGTCAGCATGCCGACGCGCTGCGGTCTCCAGCACGGGGTCACATCGATCGCGAAGCGGGACACCAGGCGACTCTAGCTATTCCAGCCGCCTTCAGGCCTGTTAAGTCATCGTTCCCAGCCACCCCCGGGGCAGGTTAAGATCTGGGGCGGGAAAGCCCCACCGAGAGAGCCCTCCCTCCTTTCTGAAGGTCCTTCGCCCGTTGGTGGAGGACCTTCTCTCTTACCCGCCCATAACGCCTGTTTGGCGTCACGCGTGCCGAAAAACCCGCCAGGACACGCCCGTCTGACGCCAAACGTGCGGAATGCGCCGGGCTAGGTTTCGACTGAGCGGATCGCGAAGACGCAGTCGAACGTCCCGGTCACGCAGCCGCACTCGACCTCTTCTACGTACCAATCGTTGGCGAGGCCGGCCCAACGCAGGATCGCCTCGATGGTCGCGACCCAGACGTGGCAGGACTTCACCGTCTTGATCCGCCCCAGGGCGAAGAAGTTCGAGAAGTTGACGAGCCAGAACTGGAACTCGTCGACCTGCAGCCACGCATGCGTGTGCTCGCCGCGAACGTTGTCCATGGCCTCGCTGAACGACCTGACGATCCCCGCCAGCTTGCGCTGGCGGCCGGGGACGAGCCACCGCGGCCCGCCCATGCCGTGCCTGCCTTCCGCCAGCCACCGCTCCGTCGCTCGCCGGCCCCAGGCTCGCAGCATGTCCTCGGCTTCGGCGCCGTAGATGGTCTCGAACGCTTCGTTGAGCCGCCCGAGGTATTCGACCGGCATCGCCAGCTGCTCGTCGTTGGGCGGATCCTGGTCGACGTACTGCGCAAGCCCGGCGGTGTATGCAATCTCGGGCCAGCGCACGCCGGTCACGTCGCGCGCGACGTGAATGAGGTTGGCGACGTGGGAGTTGAGAATGAACCGCCCGCGCGCCCGCGCGGGTTTGACGCCCATCATCTGCAGCGTCCGGATCGCCGACGATCCGCCCGAGGAGCCGGTGCTCGGGGTGGGAGGCGGCGACCCGTGCACGGGTGCGGGTGGCGCCGCCATCATCATCCGAGTGGCGGCCGCCTCCGCGGGATGGGGAGGTGACGGCGGGGCCGTCGCCGGGCGGGCGCCGGCCGCGACGGGGACGCCGGTCGCAGCGCGCCTCTGCGGCAGCTTGGCCATCTGCCCCAGCAGGTCCTTCACCGACTGCGGCCGCTGTGTCGGGTCCTTGGCCAGCACCTTGGCGAGGAGCACGTCGAGCTCGTCAGGCAGGACGGCGTTGAGCTTGGCCGCCGACGGGATCGGGGCGTTGACGGTGGCATACGCCACCTCCATGCGGTTCGCGCCGATGAACGGTAGGCGGCCAGTGAGCATCTCGAACGTCAGCACGCCCATGGCGTAAATGTCGGCGCGGCGATCGACGTCGTGGCCCATCACCTGCTCTGGCGCCATGTATCCGGGCGTGCCGATCGCCAGCCCCACGGTGGTCAGATGGGTCGGCTGGCCGGCGCCGCGGGCAAGGCCGAAGTCGGCCAGCATCGCGCGCCCGTCGGAGTGGATCAGGACGTTGGTCGGTTTGAGGTCGCGGTGGACGATGCCGGCGTCATGCGCGTGCTGGAGGCCGTCTCCGATCTCGCGCAGGTAGCGCCATGCCGACAGCGTGTCGAGCGGGCCGCGGTTGAGAATGTCGCGCAGCGTGCCACCACGAATCAGAGGCATGGTCAGGTATGCCAGCCCCTCGGCAAGCTCGAAGTCGTAGATGGGCAGGATGTTCGGGTGGTCGAGCTTGGCGAGCGTCTTCGCCTCCGCCTCGAACCTCTTCACGAAGCCGTCGTCCTGGAACAGCTCTGGCGACAGCGCCTTGAGGGCGACCTCGCGTCCGAGCGGCTGCTGCACCGCACGGTAGACCACGGCCATGCCGCCACCGCCGAGCCGCTCGACGATCTCGTAGCTGCCGACCCTGGTGCCGGTGAGGTCCTTCATGCGCTCGGCTTTGCGGTCAGCTTCTGCACCACATCGATGAGGTCGCCCAGGCGGAAGGGCTTGCTGAGCACGTCGTCGGCGCCCGCCGCCAGGAAGCGCTCCCGGTCGCTGGCCATGGAATGGGCGCTGGCGATGACGATCCGCATCTCGGGCCTCTCGGCCTTGATCCGCCGCATCGCCTCCAGCCCGTCCATGCCGGGCATGGCGACGTCCATGAGGATTACGTTCGGGTTCTGGGCGAGGGCGAGGTCTACAGCCTGTAGCCCGTCGGACGCGATCAGCACGCTGTAGCCCGCCTTTTCCAGGACGCGCCTGCAGAGGCGCTGAGCGACTTCGTTGTCGTCCGCCACCAACACCATCGACGAGGCATACCCACCAGCCGACACTTCAGGCATGGCGGCGCTGCAATGGCGTCGCGTGCTCTTTAGCCAGCGGAATGGTGAAGTGGAAGGCTGAACCGTGGCCGACCGCGCTTTCCACCCAGATCTTGCCCCCATGCATCTCGACGATCTGCTTAACGATCGTGAGGCCCAGGCCGGTCCCAGGAATCGACTGGGCCGCGCCGCTCCGAACCCGCCGGAAGCGCTCGAAAACGTGACCGATCTCGTCCGGCGGGATGCCGAGGCCGGTGTCGGTCACGCTCATCAAGGCAAAAGCGCCCTCGGCGCGGGTCGAAAGCGTGACCGTGCCCCCATCGGGCGAGTACTTGACGGCATTGTTGACAAGGTTGCTGAGCACCTGGACGAGCCGGTCGCGATCGCCGGCGACGATCGGCAGCCGAGGATCGAGGTCTGCCTTGAACTCGACCACGACCGCGGATGATGAACCGGCCCTCGTCATCACGTCGCTCATCACCTCGTTGATGTCGACGTCCGTCACCCGGATGCTCATGCGTCCGGACTCCATCCGGTCCAGATCCAGCATGTCGCCGATGAGCCGGTTGACCCTGTCCGCGTCATTGAAAATGTAGCCGCCGTAAGCGCGAACCTCGTCGGCTTCCAGGCCGCCATCGCGGATCAGCTCACTGAAACCCTGGATGCCGGTCAGCGCGGTTCTGAACTCGTGGCTGACGATGGAGAGGAACTCCGTCTTCGTTCGGTCGAGCTTCTCGAGGGTGGCGTTTGCGCTGCGCTGGGAGTCGAGGGCCTCGGCGAGGCGGTCCTGCGTCTCGCGAACGGTGGTCACATCCTCGACCATGACGAGCACATGCTCCGGGCGGCCGGTGGCATCGGGAATCGAGGTCGCCGTGAGCTGCAGCCACAGCCACCTGCCGCCGCCGGTGGCGGCGCGAACCTGGACGCTTCTTTGGTCTGTGATCCCGGCCAGCAGCGGAGCCAGTCGCGCCCTGCCCGCGGCCTGGTCGTACGCGCGCAACAGGTCGGGCCATGCCTGGGATCGCATCGCATCCAGGTCGTGCTCGAGCATGTGGAGCAGGGCCCGGTTCCCTTCCAGGAGCTCGCCTTCGCTGGTCACCCGCGCGATGCCGATCGGAGAATGCTCATAGATCGCTCGATGGTCGGCTTCGCTGCGCCGCAGCGCCTGCTCGGTTTCGGCGCGCTGGATGAACTGGCCTATCTCGACGCCGGTGGTCGACAGCATCGACAGAAGGTCGTTCTCGGTGTGTTTTACGCCGCGCGCCAGCAGCTCGACGAGCCCGATGGTCGCGCCTGCGCTCACGACCGGGAACGCGACTGCCGCCCGCAGGCCGGCTCGGCGCTCGGCGCTCGCCTGTTCGAAGTCGTTCGCGGCCAGGTCGTCCATCGCTGCGGCCACGCCAGACTGCCACACGCGACCGACCAGGCCGCCACCCGCCTCGATGGACAGGTTCCTGGCTGGGTCGTCCAGGCCGTCGACGTTCGACGCCTCCGTGTGCCAGGAGCTTCGGAGCTTCAGCGCGTGCCGGTCGCCCTCCACGGTCCAGTACTGCGCTGCGTCCCAATCCAGGTGCGTGCAGAGGCTGGCGAGCAGCGCCGGCGCGGCCTGGTCCCAGCTGTTGGCGGTGACGATCACCTGGCGGACCGCGACCACTGTGTCGCGCATTGCGTCCAGCCGCTTTCGAGCGCTGATGTCAGCCTCTTGCACCAGTATCAGTGGCTCAGACGAGCCGCTGTCGCTGATGGCGGCCAGCGCAAGCGCGACGGGGATCCGGCGGCCGTCGCGCGCGGACTGCTCGACCTCGCTTTCCCAGCGCACGATCTCGCGACGGGCCAGCTTGCCCAGCGCATCGCCCACGATGCCACGATCCGTGTCGGCCATGACGTCGAGAAGCCCCGCCTGCATCACGTCCTCCCGGCTGCGACCGAGCATGGCGGCGAGCCGCTGGTTGACCTCGACCCACCGGCCGTCCGCCATCGCGACGCCGAGCCCGATCGTCGCGGCCTCGAGCGTCAGGCGAAGGCGATGATCGATCGATTCCAGCTCCCCTACCTTCTTCTCTGCGCTACCCTCGGCTTCCCTCGCGTGCCGAACCACCTCCTGGACCGAAGCTCCCACCACGCCGAGCACCGTCACTTCGAAAACGGCGGTGGCGAGGTTGGACGTTGGGCCGAGCTGCGCCACGCTGATGACGAGGATCGCCAGAGCCGACGCCGCGCCGACGGCGAACAGCTGCGGCCGATCGTCGAAAAGCGCCACCGACAACACGACGATGGCGAACAGGGGAAAGACGACAAGGCTCGACGCCCCCGTAGCGAGCGCAATCGCGAGGACCGCGGCGATTGCGGCGTAGGGTGTGGCTCGACGGACCAGTCCAGGCCTCCGGAACATCACGACCCCAGACGGACCCCTCCCTGGCAACACCCCGAAAACCTCGCCCCCCCTGGCGGGATGGAAGGTGCGCAGGACGCAAAGTGTAAGGGCGGACCTGGTCCTCAGAGCCCCCTTAAAGCACGGGTTCGACGGCCTGAATCAGCCGGCGGACCAACGCCTTGAGGACGCCCCTGCACCCCGACGGTTTGACCCGCCGCGTCTACCCGTTCCTCGGGCTGGCGATCGTCGGCCTGGTCAGCGTGCGGGGGTTTGCCTTCATTTTCGGGGCCCCGGCGCTGCTCGTGGCGATCGCGATCGGAGCGGTGCTCGTGCTCGCCCCACTCATCCCGTTCGAGCCCCCGCGCGTGCCCAGGATCGTCAGCGCGATTCCTGTGCTGGCGGGCTTTGGGCTGGCTCTCTATCCGCTGTGGGCGTCGGGCTCTCTCTTCGGCATCGCGATCTCGGCACTCCTTGCCGCCCTGGCGGCGGCGCTCCTCCTCCTGCCCTGGGAGCGCATTCCGCGTTTCCTGCACGCAATCTCGCCGATCGGCGGTCTGGCCATCGCATTCGTGCTCGAGGCGCAGTTCGGGTCGAGCGTGCTGCGCGCCTTTCCCTTCCTTCTGCTGCCGCTGCTCTTCTTGGCTCTCTACTACACGAGCCTCGAATTCGCGATCGGCGCGGTCCTGGCGGTGGCGAACATCATCGCTGTCGCCCTGGCCGACCCCAGCGCCGACGATGCTGGGCAGGCGCTGCTCGCGGCCCTCGTGCTCGTCGCCCTCGGCACGATGGTGCGTCGCGTGGTGGCCGACCAGGAGACCAGCCGCGCGGCGGCCGAAGCCGCGGAAACCCGCCGTTCGGCCGTGATGACAGACCTCGCTCAGACCAATCAGGAACTTCAAGAGCTGACGCGGATGAAGTCAGAGTTCCTCGCCACGATGAGCCATGAGATTCGGACCCCGATGAACGGTGTCATCGGCATGACCGGCCTGCTCCTCGATACCAATCTCAATCCCGAGCAGATGGATTACGTGGAAACGATTCGCACGTCTGGCGACACGCTCCTCGACATCATCAACGACATCCTCGACTTCTCGAAGATCGAGGCGGGCCGGGTCCGCATGGAGACGATCGATTTCAGCCCCAAGCACGTGACGGAAGAGGCGGTCGAGCTATTCGCCGAACCCGCCGCCAACAAGGGCATCGAGCTGATTCTCGACGTCGACCCCGAGGCTCCACACAGCGTGGTCGGAGACCCTGGGCGACTGCGCCAGGTTCTGATCAACCTGGTTGGAAACGCGATCAAGTTCACCAACTCAGGCGAGGTCGTCGTCCGCGTACAGCGCGTGGAGACGTCGACGCCAGGCGTGATGATCCGCTTCGAGGTTGCGGACAGTGGCGTCGGCCTGACACGCGATGAGCAGGCTCGCATCTTCTCGACCTACGCGCAGGTTGACAGCTCGACGACTCGTAAGCATGGCGGCACCGGCCTTGGCCTGGCGATCGCTCGCATGTTGACGCAGCTCATGGGTGGCGAGATCGGCGTCGAAAGCGAGAAGGGGGCGGGCAGCCGGTTCTGGTTCACCGCCCTGTTTCGCGAGTCGGAGATCAAGGCCTCCGAGCCGCAGCCCATCGGCTCACTCGCCGGCGCCGCGGTGGCGATCATCGACGACAACCGCACCAATCGCGTGATCCTCGAGCGCTACCTGGACTCATGGGGGACGCGCGAACGCAGCTTCGAAAGCGGCGCGGCCGCGATGACGGCTCTGCGCGAGGCAGCCGAGGCAGCCGACCCGTTCGAGATCGCGATCGTCGACCTGATGATGCCCGACATGGACGGCGCCGGCGTGGCGGCAAGGATTCGCGCGGACCCGATGCTCAAAGAGATGGTCGTCGTGCTTCTGACCTCGGCCGGGCGCTCGGAGCACCCTGTGCCGGGCGTCGACACCGAGCTGGTCAAGCCCGTGAGGCCGTCACAGCTGTTCGACGTTCTGCAGTCGCTGCTGGCTTCGCGGCCGGCTCACACGAAACGGCGGATCAATCGCGAGGGCAGCGGGCCACCGGCAGTGCGCCACCGGTGGGCCCGAATCCTCGTCGTCGAAGACAACGCCGCGAACCTGAAAGTAGCGGTGCGCATGATCGAGCGACTGGGCTATAGGGCAGACGTGGCGGGCAACGGGTCGGAGGCCGTCGAAATCCTCGGCCGCATGCAGTACGACGCTGTTTTGATGGACTGCCAGATGCCCGAGCTGGACGGGTACCAGGCGACTCGCGAGATACGGCGCTCAGAGAAGGATGGCGCGCACACGCCGATCATCGCCATGACCGCGAGCGCGATGGCCGGCGACCGCGAGCGATGCCTGGCCGCGGGCATGGACGATTACATATCGAAGCCGGTGAAGCTCCACATCGTGGCGGCGGTCCTGGAACGCTGGCTCGGATCTGACCGCAAAGAGTCCTAAAGCGTATTCCGCCCTTTTGGGTCCAACGGGGCCTCTGCTCCGTTGTTTTTCCGCATTTTTGGGCCCAGACGGGCAATAAGGATCGGCAAGTCTACAGCCGGCGCAGGGCGAGCACCGTCACGTCGTCCATGAGTTCTCGGCTGCGCGAGCCCTGGGCGAGAATGTCGACGAGCTCCTGCACGTTGGGCGCGCGCCGAGCGTCGTAAGGCAGTGGCACGTCCTTCGTCCCGAGGTCGGGGCGGAGGTCGAGGAGGCCATCGGAGAAGACCAACAACGTATCACCGGGGTTGAGGTGCGCAGTGCCGACGGTGAACTTCGTGTCGGGAAAAATTCCAATCGGCGCACTGCGCTCCGTAAGCATGTCCTGGCCGGCCGAACCTCTAAGGAGCCGTGTCCAGCCGTGTCCCGCATCGATGTAGTTCAGGTCGCCGGTCTCGGAGTCGTACACGGCATGAAAGAGCGTCACATAAGCGTGATTGACCTCGAGCGCGGTCGCCATGACCTTTGCCGCGAGGTGCACCCCCTCCTCCATGTCCGCGAGACGAGCGGAGCTGCGCAGGGCGGCGCGAACGGTCGCCATCATGATCGCCGCAGGCAAGCCCTTGCCCATGACGTCACCCAGGGTGATGGCGATGAGCCTCGGTTCGGGCTGATGCCAGTCATAGAAGTCACCGCTGATCTCGCGCGCGGGGGTGAAGTGGGCGGCGACCTCGAAACCCTGGCCACGCAACGGAGAAACCGGCAGCATGCCCGCCTGCAGCGCGGCGGCGCGCGCCATCTGGTCGCTTCTCTCGACGACCATCGATTCGAGGCGCTCCAGGTTGGAGCGGTACTCGAGCTCGAGGCTTCGGCGTCGCAGTGCGTTCACGGTCGCGAGGTACAGCTCGGTGGCGCCGACCGGCTTGACGAAGTAGCCGTAGGCACCGTGCTCTACGGCTGCCCGGCCGAGCTCCGGGTCATCGACGCCAGAGATCATCACCACCGCCGGCGACGGCCGCTTTCGATGCAGCTCCTCCAGCAGTCCATAACCCGATTCGTCGGGCAGGCGGATGTCCATCAGGACGACGGCGTACTCGACGGCCCCGAACCGCTCCCTCGCCTCGGCTCCGGTGAGGGCGATGTCGGCCACAAAGCCACGGCTCTTGAGGGTCCGCATCATGGCCTGCGCCAGCGGTTGCTCGTCCTCGACGATCAGTAGGCGCGGCCCCTGGCTGCCATCCGCGGAGGCCATCAGCGTCCGGCGCCCGAGGTCCGCCGCATATTTCGCGGCATCGGCGGGCGGAGCCAAGGAGCCGACGAGCACGTGAGGGAGCGCATCGCGTAGATGCGGGACCGAGCGCGCGCAGGAGGCGACGTAGGCTTCAGCGCCCCGCCGGAATCGCAAGATTCCGCGGGGTGAGAAGGCGCCCGCCCGCCTAGGACGCGAAGATGCAAGGACCTTCGGGTGCAGGGCACTGCGAGTGAGTGTAAGGGGGGCGAATCCGGGTCTAGCCGATATAGGCTTTCCCACGATGGAGAAATGGACCGGGTGACCCTCGACGTGGAGAGCCGGCAGACCGACACCGGTGTGACGGTGCTCGCGCCTTCTGGCCGCCTTGACGTCGCGGGGGCGCCGGCGCTGAAGGAGGCCGTCGGCGAGGCGATCAAGAACGAGAAGCCTCGGCTGATCATCGATATGGAAGGGGTGAGCTTCGTCGACAGCTCCGGCTTGGGGTCGGTGGTGGCTGCGCTCAAGCAGGTGCGCAGCTCAAAGGGCGATCTAAGACTGGCGGCGCCGAACCAACAGGTTCGGGTGGTCCTCGAGCTGACCACACTGGACCGGGTGTTCCCGTACTACGCCACAGTCGAGGAAGCCCTGACTGATTTCTGACCCAGTAGCCCAAACCAGCTCCTTCGAGTTCCATGCCACGCTCATCCGCCTCGACGACGGCCTGGACACCCTTCACCGGTCGGTGCAGCTCGTCCGCGAGAGGATCGGTCGGGATCCCAGCGATCGGCCTCTGATGCTGTTCGAGGTCGCCCTCGCCGAGATCGGCGCCAACGTGCTCCGGTATGCGCTGCCGGAGGGCTCGGCGGATCCGCTCGTCCGATACGAGCTGAAACTGGACGGCGAGGCGCTAACCGCTTTGTTAACCGACTGGGGACCGCCACTTCATAATCACCTCACCCACCCGATGCCGGTCCAGACCGACGAGGCCGGCCGCGGCCTCGCGATCGCCCGCAAGGCACTCGACGAGCTGGGGTACGAACGCAAAGGCAAGGTGAACACGTGGCGGCTGGTGAAGCGGCTGTGAGCGACGAAGCGGAGCGGCCGGATCCCGACCGCGTGCTGGTCCACGACTTCCGCAACCTAATCGCGGTCATCGTCAACTACTGCGAGCTGATCGCCGCGGAGATCAACGACCCCGAGGCCGTCAAGGCCGACATCGTTGAGATCCGTACCGCGGCCGAGCGGGCCCTCGAGCTCACCGAGAAGCTCCGGCACAGGCGCACGGCCGGGGCCGACGCCCAGGATGCCCAGCCGGCGGAAACGTCATGACCGCGGTCAGACGAGCCCAGGCCGCCAAAGCGGCGCCGGCCGAGTCGCCTCAGCCCGCGCGCGACCTTGTTCTCGTCGTCGACGACGACGAACAGATGCTGAAGCTCATCAAGCGCGTCCTCGAGCGGGCCGGCTTCGAATGTGTCGCTGTCGGGGACGGCAATGCCGCGCACAACGCCGCTGTCGACTGGCGCCCAGACATCATCGTGCTCGACCTCATGCTCGGCGCGACAACTGGCGAAGCGATCCTGGCCGAGCTGCGCAAAGACTTCCGCACCCGATTGATCCCCGTCATCTTCCTGACCGTGCGCAGCTCGCTCAAGGACAAAGTCGAGCACCTTCTCAACGGCGCCGACGACTATGTGACCAAACCCTTCATTCCCGAAGAGCTGGTCGCTCGCTTGCGCGCGGTCATCACCCGCGCCACCACAACGCGCGAGCTCAACCCGCTGACGGGCATGAGTGGGAACTCCGACATCCTTCGCGAGATCACCCACCGCCTGGTTGGCCAGGAGCGCTTCGCGGTCCTATACCCCGACATCGACGCTTTCAAGAGCTACAACGATCACTACGGCTTCGTGCGCGGGGACGATGTCATCAAGACGCTCTCCACGATCATTCTCGAGGTCCTGGAGGAGAACCCGTCGCGGCGGCATTTCGCCGGCCACGTCGGCGGCGACGACTTCGTGATCCTCACCGAGCCGCAGTTCGCTGAGCACATCGCCGGCGAGATCACCAGCCGCTTCGACGCGGCGGTGCCGGCTCTCTACGACCTGGTCGACCGCGAACGCGGATGGATCGAGTACGAGGAGCGCAACGGCAACAAGATTCGGGCCGAATTTGTCGCGGTATCGATCGGCGTCGTCATCGCGGAGCCGGGAAGCTACGCCACCGCCGCCGCGCTCTCCGCACGTGCGGCCGAAGTGAAGGGCGTGGCCAAGCGGGTCCCCGGTTCGAAATGGGTGCTGGACCGACGCCGCCCACCCGATCGCCATGGGTCACCCCGTTGACGTTCCCGATGACGTCGTTAAACGGGTTGGATGGCGGGAGGCCGGAGCTATCATCGCCGGAGACTGCCGCGCCATGAGTGACGTGGAGACCCCGCAGCCAGCCAACGGCGACGCACTTTCCACCGGGACCGCAACGCCGCCACCGACCGCAATGCAGCGTGCCGATTCGAGGCACGGCACGCGTGTGAAGGTGTCGGTGCACCGCCTCGACGGCGGTCTCGAAGATGGGGAGTCGGATGCGCGCATCCTCACCACCGAGGGCTTCCCCATCTACACGCCCCCCGACTCCGATCGCGCCCGCTGGATTCCCGCGCGCGACATCAAATATGTAGTCCTCGGCTCGCTCGACGATCCCAACCTGGAGCAGGACCCCGGCGACAAGAGCCCCACGCGCAAAGCGATCCTGCGGTTCCGCGACGGCGAATGGATCGCCGCTTACATGGAATCGGGCCAGTCCGCCGACAGCTCAGGGCTCGCGATCAAGATCCGCCTCACCGAGCGCCAGAGGGTGATCCCCGCGGTGGCCGCAAATGCCGCGTTGCTGGAGATGCAGTTTGTCGACGCCTGGGCCACCACCACGGAGGTGGCGGTTCCCCACCGGCGCCGCAGCGACATCATGGAAGCGGCGGCCCGCCAGGGCCGTGACCTCAACCGGCTCGCGAACGACTTCCGTGACCGCCTCGCGCTGATCCGCGACGTGGGCCTGACTACAGGCGACACGCTCGCGTTCTCGCGTGCGGTGCGCACGCACCTCGATCGCTTCCTGGCCGAGGACGGCATCGAGCTCAGCGCCCCAGAGAAGACGACGCTCGCCGACATCATCCTCAGGGCGGCCGTCGGCTATGGGCCGCTCGACGGCCTCCTCCACGACCGGTCGGTGAGCGAGATCATGGTGAACGGCCCCGACCAGGTCTTCATCGAGCGCCGAGGCGTCCTCACCAAGGCCGAGGTGCGATTCGAGGACGAGAATCAGCTGCTCGAAACGATCCGGCGCATGGTCGCGACGACCGGCCGGCATATCGACGGCCTCAACCCGATGGTGGACGCCCGCCTGCCTGACGGCAGCCGCGTCAACGCGATCATCCGGCCGGCCGCCATCCACGGCGCCGCGCTCACCATCCGCAAGTTCAAAGACGCCGTACTGGGCATGGAAGACCTCACCCGCGAGGGCAGCCTCAGCCCCGCGATGGCGGAATTCTTGAAGGCCGCGGTGCTGGGTCGCATGAACGTCCTCGTCTCCGGCGGCACGGGCTCTGGCAAGACGACCTCGCTCAACGTGATCGCACGCTTCATCCCGCACAACCAGCGTGTGATCACGATCGAAGACGCCGCGGAGCTGCAGATCGACCACCCGCATGTCATCGCGCTCGAGCACAGGCCGCCCAACGTCGAGGGCAAGGGCGAGCTCACGATCCGCCAGCTGCTGCGCAACAGCCTGCGGATGCGCCCCGACCGCATCCTGGTCGGCGAGGTCCGCGGCGCCGAGGCGCTCGACATGCTCCAGGCGATGAACACGGGCCACGACGGCAGCATGTCGACGATCCACTCCAACTCCGCCCGCGACGCTCTCTCCCGCCTCGAGACCATGGTGATGATGGCTTCGATCGACATCCCCTTCGAGGCGGTGCGCGCGCAGATAGCGTCGGCTGTCAACCTCATCGTCCACCAGGCCCGGATGCCGGACGGCCGCCGCAAGATCGCCCAGATCGCCGAGGTCGTCGGCTATGACTCCAACGGGGCGATCCTGCGCGACATCTTCTTGCTCGGCATGGGCTCGGACCTTCGGCTCGAATACAACGCCACCGGCTACATCCCCACGTCGCTCGACAAGGCCGCCTTCTACGGGGTGCAGGTCGACAAGGACCTCTTCGACCCGACGAAGGCGCGCTTTGTGCCCGCGGGCTCGGACAGCATGATGCCGGTCGTCAAGGACCCGCTCATGACCGGAGCCCGCGGCGGAGGTGGCGAGAACGTGGTCCGCCAGGTGGTGGTCGTGCCGTTCAGCTCGGACCGGCCGGGCGATTCCAGGTCGCCACAGCAATCGCATTCGGTGCAGGCGTCGGAATCGCAAGCGGCCTCGACCAT
This sequence comes from Chloroflexota bacterium, assembly GCA_005880315.1. Taxonomy (GTDB): domain Bacteria; phylum Chloroflexota; class Dormibacteria; order Dormibacterales; family Dormibacteraceae; genus UBA10449. Next base: position 14,031 of record VBHB01000093.1, read on the forward strand.
GGCCTCGACGCCCGAGATGCAGGAGGAGATGCGCAAGCTGATCGACGCGGCGCGGTCCGCAGTCGCCGACCTGCAGGCGGCCGCACCCACGCAAGCGCCCGCTCCCCGGGCGGCACCGGATTACGAGCCCGCGCCGGCCGTCGTCTACCCGCAAGGCCCTGCCGCGGCGCCAGGTCCCGCCCCGGCGCAGTTCACCCTGCCGCCGGAGCTGATCGCAGCCGCGCAGGCCGCTATTCCGGCCGCCCAGGGACCCGTCGCGCCGGGTTTGGACAACGCCGCGGCCGCCTCGCAGGCCCTCCAGGCCGCCACCGCGATGGCCCGCGCCACCAGCGCCCTCGGGCAGATGGCGGCCGCGGCCACCAGCGGCTTTGCGGGCATGCTGCCCATCACGCACAGCGCCGGGCCGACTGGTGCGGGCGCGACGCGAAGGATCCAGGCGGTCGTCGAAACGCTGATCACACGCAAGGGTCTCAACCTTCGACTGGCCCCCGCCATCACGCAGGCGTTCGAAGGCGCCGAGCTGAAGGCAAGCGACTACGCCGCACCGAACAAGCTGAGCAAGGAGTCGGCCGGCCGCGAGCTCCGTCAGGCCGTGGAGGCCGGGCTGCTGCAGCTGATCAAGTACCCGCAGGGCGAGGCCGGCTTCCGCGCAGACCCATCGCTGCTCAAAGCGGTTGCCGAAGGCCTGGGCCAGCAGGTGAACCCGGCGCAGGCGCTCACACCAGAGACCATCATCAGCAGCCTGTCCGCCGGCCAGACCGAGGGCACGGTGACGATCATGTTCACCGATGTCGAAGGCTCGACCCAGATGCTGTCGAGCAGGGGCTTCACCCTCTCACACGAGATCATGAAGGCCTACGAGTCGATCATCGAAGACAAGATCATCGAGCACGCCGGCAGGCGCATCAAAGGACTCGGCGATGGCGTCATGGTCAGCTTCGGGTCGACCAGGCACGCGGTCGAGTGCGCGATCGAGATCCAGCGGGCGATTGGCGAGTACAGCAAGCAGAACCCCGAGCGCAAGCTGAAGATCCGCATCGGCATCAACACCGGTGAGGTGGTCGAAGAGGCGGGCGACATCTTCGGCGCCGCCGTCAACGTCGCCGCCCGCGTCGCGGGCAAGGCGAGAGGCGGGCAGATCCTGGTCTCCGAGGTCGTGCGTGAGCTGGTCGGGCCCGTGGCCGAGATCAAGTTCGGCTATCGCGGTCGCTACAAGCTGAAAGGATTCCCCGACCGCTTCCGGCTCCACGACGTGACCCCTGGCGAGGTGCCGTCCCCTACACCGGTGTTGCCGACGGGCGATGGTTTCGTCGGCCGCGACCAGGAGCGGCTGGACATCCGGATGGCGCTGGATCGGGCCGCAACGGGTTCGGGCGGGATGCTCTTCCTGGCCGGCGACGCAGGCATCGGAGCGTCACGCCTGGCATCTGAGATCGCCGCAGATGCAGCTCGCAAGGGCTGGTGGGTGCTCAGCGGTCGCTGCTCGGAGCAAGAAGTCGCGCCGCTGGCTCCGTTCCGCGACGTGCTCGCCGCCGCGGTGGCCAGCGCGGCCGCCAGGCCTCTGCAGGAGGCGGTCGGTGCCAACGGCTCCGTGCTCGCCCAGCTGGTTCCGGGTCTTCGCCAAAGGGTGCGTGGGATCGGCCAGGCGACCGAGGTGCCCGCCAACCAGCTTCGTGAGCAACTCTTCCGTGGCGTCTTCGAGTTCCTTGCGGCCTGTCAGGGTGCGAAGCCGCTCCTGGTCGTCCTGGACGACCTGCAGTGGGCCGACGACGAGACGGTCCTTTTGCTCCGTGACTTCGCGGAGCGCCTGGCGGGGAGTCGCATGGTCGTGCTCGGCACCTACTGGGACGAGCTCGACTCCTCCCGCCCGTTCACGACTGCCGCCTCCCGCCTGCTCCGCCGGCGCCGTGCGCAGCGCATCGAGCTTGAGCGCCTCTCGGATCGCGAGGTCGAGAAGATGATCGCGGTGATGTCGGGCGACAAGCCGCTGACGCCGGTACAGGTCATCGGAATTCAGGCCGCCACCGAGGGCAACCCGCTGTTCGTCGAGCACTCATACCTCTATATGGCCGACTCCGAGATGATGCTCGGCGGCGGCTCACGCATGCAGGCCAACTTCACCGAAGAGGATCTCGAGCTCGCGCAGAGCGTGCGCGGCCTGATTGGGCGCCGGCTGGAGCGCCTGAGCGAACCCGCCCAGCGAATGCTGGTCGCGGCGGCCGTCATCGGCCGTGACTTCGACATCCCACTTCTGGAAGCCTTCGGGGAATTGTCGGGCCACGAGCTTCGCGACGCCATCGATGAGGCGACTCGCGGCCGCTTCCTCACGTCGGCCGGGCAGGAGCGCTACCGCTTCAGCCACGACCTCGTGCGCCAGCGGGTGCTGGCCGTCCTGCCCCTGCCACGCCTGCAGGCGTACCACCTCGCGGTGGCGGACACGCTCGAGCGGGTCTACGGCAAGAGCGTCAGTGAGAAGGCCGGGGAGATTGCCCACCACCTGTACCAGGCCGGCACGTCTGCCGACCCCGTGAAGACGTCGAACTTTCTCACGCAAGCCGCCAGGAACGCCTTGGCGGTCGGTGCGTTCGAGGAGGTTCTGCGCCAGGTCGAGCGGGCGCTGCAGCTGCTGCCGGGCGACAAGACCCGTGAGCGGGCGGAAGCGCTCGCGCTCCGGGGCCAGGCGTACTGGGGCCTTTCCCGGAACAACGACGCCAAGGCGGCCTGGACCGGAGCGCTCGGCCGGTACGAGGAGCTCGGGGACGACAAATCCGCCACCGCCATCCACGCGCAGCTGCATGAGATCGGCGCTGACGGCGTGGCGCCCGAGCGCCCCAAGGCGCCCGAGCCGGCCGCGCCCAAAGAAGTCGAGGTCAGCTAGCCGGTAAGTCTGGCTGCGGGCGGCACCGGACCATAGTCCGCCGGGTCCCCGAGGATCGTGGTCATCTGGCCTGAAAAATTCAGCGTGTAGGCGATCACGCCGCCGACCTCGTCGGTCCGAAAGGCGGACGCCTTCTGGACGTTGATCGCGGCTGCCGGAGTGTAAACGAGCCCAATGAAAGCCGATTCAGTGGCGGCGCCGAGCATGTTGCTACATGTGTTGGCGGGTGGATTTACGGCGCCCGGTTCGTACAGAGCCATCCAGTTGTACTGGTATCCACTGAAGAAATAGTTGTCTCCGGCGCTGGAGTCGTTCACACAACCCCCGCTCGGAACGATGAACGCAACGGCACCCGGCGTGACCGGCCCGGGGCACGTTGTGAGAGCCCCCGCTGCCGAATCGCACTGATTCTCGTTACCGCGGTCGCCATGTGGCGGAGTGGCACGGTTCGCATTCTCATTGGGAAGATTGAGCCCCAGCGGCGCGGTTTCGCCATCCGATGGGTAGGAACCGATCAATGCCTGCTGTGCCAACGGGTTGGGCGCGAACGGCGGACCGATGTCTGCGGCGTCGAGGACGGCAGACTCATAACCCAGGCTGCACCCGGAGCCCGAGTAAGCGGGACAGCCGGCGGTGCTGTTGTTCTGGGGCGTGCCCCCGACCGACAGTATGTACGCTAGCCCGAAGGGGCCGCTGCATGATCCGCTGGGGGCAGCATAGATTCCGTAGTAGGTCGCTCCCGGCACATTGCTGACCTGGACTTGGATGTTGCGACCGGTGGTCGTGATTGTTGTGGTGTAGCAGATGGACGGGGCGCTTTCTCTGATGAAGGGAATGCCGTTGTAGAAAGCAATACGAGCCGATGTGAGCACGAAAGCCCAAGTTCCGATAGGAACGCCTCTAGATCCCGCCACCGAGGTCACCTGGGCCGATCCGGCGCAATTGGCACCATCGACATCCCAGAACTGCCTTGGGGCGAGCACGGTGTTGTCGTTGAACCTGGGCTCATCAGGTGGCTTCAGTTCATTCGACACGATTGCCCCGTTGTTGGTGTATCCCGCCTGCCACTTGTAGACCCCGCCGGCGAGGAAGTAGCACAGGCCGGCGCCGAACGCAGGATCAGCCGCAAACACGCCTGGCGAGACGATCACCGCGCTGCCCGGCTTGCCCTGAGGACCTCCAACCACGATCGGTGATGGGTATTTCGGGTCGGGAAACGCATACCCGGGCTGCACGACGCCGGCGATATCCGGGAAGGTGCATGGGGTGCTCGCCCCGCTCGGGTAGCACATGGTTGTAATCCCCGCGACCGAAGACTGGCAGCGCGCGTGCACATTTCCCGACACGCTGGTTGCGCCCGGGGCATTGATGGCGCCATTGGATACGACATCGCCGACAACAGTGAGCCCGCTGCTGATCGTGATCGCGTTGCCCGCCATGCCGCCACAACCCGCCTGGCTCAGGGCTGCGAGCGTGGGGCTGTACAGAAGATTGTTCACGCCGGCCACCGCGACCGCAGACAGTTGCGGTGCCGTGCCGTCGGTGAGAATTCGGGCGAACTGCAATGCCAGGCCGCGGGAAGCAGTCATGGTGAACTGCGTGCCCGCGGGGCCGAGCGCCGCCACCTCCTGCTTGAGCACAGTGCCGTCGGGATACGTGCAAGTGACGGTCAGTGGGTTCGCGCCGGGGGCTCCATAAGCGGGAGCGCATGTGGCGGCGCTGTACAACCGTAGGTTGGATCCGAAGATGGTTGTCGCTGCCTGCTCCGCTGACACATAGCTCCCGGTTTGCTGCAGGTTGTCGGCCGCGGCCAGGGCTGCGGCGTCCGCCGCCGCCTGGAGGTCGCGGTGCAGTGCGTAGGCGCGCGAACCGTCGATGGCCAGCGCAGCCATGCCGACCACGACCGCGAGCAGAATCGCGATCAGCACGATGGCCTGTCCACGCTGCGTATTTCGCAGGGGAGGCATTGGTCCTGTGCCCGAAGCTCCACGTGGCATTGAAGTCATCGATTCGAGCCGCTAACCGGTCAGCTTCGCGGCGGGGGGGACCGGTGCGAAGCCGAGGTTCATGGAGATGGTGGGCATCGCGCCGCTGAAGACCAGCAAGTCCGCCATCAGCCCGCCAGACCCGGCCTCAAACGTGTATGCCGACGGAATGGTCACGGTTCCGGCGGGCATGTAGATGAGGCCGATGTAGGCGGAGTTGCCCGCGGCGCCAAATGTGCTCGAGCAGGTGTTGGCCGGCGGGTGGCCGAGTCCCGGCCCATAGACCGACAGCCAGTCGTACTGATACCCGCTGAATATGAAAGTGTCACCAGCGTTGGTGACGTCGACGCAAGCACCGCTCGGCATGTAGAAAACGACCGCGCCTGGCGTTACTGCTGCCGGGCATGTTGCGTAAGCCCCGCCGCTCGTTTCGCAGTTGTTCTCGTTAGCCCGGTCACCTGCCGCGCCAGGGCCGCGCGCCGGGTTCTGGTTCGGAAGGCCAGATTGCAGCGGCGACGACTCGCCGTTGGGAGGATAGGCCCCAACCACACCGGGAGCAGCCAGGGCGTTGGGCGCAAATGGCGCACTGAGTTGTGTGCTCAGCACGATGGATTCATTTCCGAGCGAGCAACCATTGCCGTTGACGTTCGGGCATGGACTGGTATTCGAATTGAGAACAGCCCCTGACACAGCAAGGTTGGCGGCCAGCCCGAACGGGCCGCCGCATCCATTCCCGGGCGGTGCTGCGTAGATGTTGTAGGACGTCGCCCCAGGCACGTTGCTGACGGCCACCTGAACATCGTCGAAATGATTGTTGAGGTTCACCTGCTCGCACATCGAGGGAGCGCTCTCGCGCCTGTAGCTGAGGCCGTTGTATGTGTCCGTCCGCGCCGAGGTCACGACAAACGACCACATGCCTATGGGGATGTCCCGTGGCCCGGTGACTTTGGTCACTTGAAATGCGCCATCGCACTGCACCCCGTTGGTGCTCCAGAACTGCGGGGTCGCCCGGACGGTGTTGTTGCCGACACTCGGCTCGTCCGGCGGTTTCAGCTCATTGCTGACGAAATCGTTGCTGTTCGAGAAGCCCGCCTGCCAGTCGTAGACGCCGCCGCTGAGAAACCAGCAGTGGCCGCCCCCGAAGTTGGGGATCGCGGCGTAGATTCCCGCGAACAGGACCACGGTCGCGCTGGGAGCACCCTGGGCGCCGCCGACGACGGTAGGAGGCGGGTAGCCCGGGTCGATGAAGCGATAGCCGGACCTGGTGGCGCCGGCCACATCGGGGAAGCTGCACGGCGCCGTCGCGCCGCTTGGATAGCACGCGCTGGTCACTGAGCCGGCCACCGCCGCCTGGCAGCGGGCGTAAATATCGCCCGCCACGCGTATGCCCGCGACCGAGAGAGTGATGGTCCCGCTGGAGACGACATCGCCGGTAACGGACAGCGTGCCGCTGCCGCTGATCGAGATCGCGTTGCCGCCGGCGCCGCCACAGCCCGCCTGGTCGAGCGCAGCGACCGTGGGGGTGTAAAGAAGGTTGTTGACACCGCCCGAGGACGAGCCGTTCAGGGTCGGGCTGGCGCCGTTGGTGAGGATCTTGGCGAACTGAAGCTGCAGAGATCGCGTGGCGGTGAACCTGAACTGGCTCCCCTGGGCGCCGAGGGCGGACACGACCTGCGTCAGCGTGGTCCCATCCCCGAACGAGCACGTCACCGTCAGCGGGCTTGCTCCCGGCGTGGCGTAGGCGGGGGCGCAGGCGGGCGACCCATAAAGGCGCAGATTGGACGCGAAGATGGTGGTGGCCGCTTGCTCAGCCGACGTGTAGCTGCCGGTTTGCTGAAGGTTGTCCGCGGCAGCCAGGGCGGCGGAGTCGACGGCGGCCTGGAGGTCGCGTCGCAGGGCATAGGCGCGCGATCCGTCGATTGCGAGGGCGGCCATGCCGACCACGACCGCCAGCATGATCGCGATCAAAACGATCGCCTGTCCTCGCTGGCGATTCATCAGTACTCGGTTCTGAAGATCGCCGAGGCGGAGATGATGATGTGGTTGGCCGTCGCCTGCGCGATCACAGGCGTGATGAGGATCAGGTTGAAGCGGATCGTCACCTGCAGCGGGGCGTTTCCCGATGCGGGATTGACAGCGCTGCAGCCACCGTTCGCCGCCGCGGCGTACTCGCCGCCCGGCGCGTTCATCGGCGGGTTGCTCTCGGCACCTGAGGGTGGGTTGGGCTCCGTCACGTAGACCCAGGCCGCGTTGTCGGGCGGGGTCGTGCTCGTGACCGGGCCTTGCGGACACGGCTCCGAGACCGGGATGCCCACCAGCTGCGACGTAACCGTATTGAGCACGTCGCCGTTGGTCGGCAGCCGGTTCGGGGCCTGCACCGCGGCGCGCGCCCCTTCGCGGGCGGCGTGGCCAAGCGTGTCGTAATAGAAGACGGCCCGCCCGATGTCGACGATCCCGAAAAGGAGCAGCAAGAGCACGGGCGAGATGAGCGCAAACTCAATCAAGGCCTGGCTCTGCTGGCCGGAGTATTTCGGCAGGCGCGACCTCATGGGCCCTGCACCGTGATGTGCTCGTTCGCAGCGAGGTGGAAGGTGCCGAACTGTGCGGTCACTATGGGCGTGAGCGGCCCATACGAGTAGAGGACGATCACGTTTACGTCCTGCTGGCTCTGGCCGGAGGGGGGAGCTGTGAAATCGACCCCAGGGGTGTTGTCGTAGCAGATGTAGAGCCAGGGCTGGTTGACCGCCACCGGGTAGGCGGAGTTGGCGTACGGGGGGTTGTGGTAGGAGTTGCCATCGGTCGGAGCGGGGCAGGTGGTGCCGGGGTTTTTCAGCACGGAGGCCGGCATGGAGATCGTGGCGAGCTGGGCGTCGACCACTGCTTTGATCTGGGCGTCATACAGGTAGGGGTGCGACTGGTTCGGGGCGTCGAACCAGGCCCCGTGGCGGGCGCCCTCCCGGGCCGCGCTCGACAGGACCTCCGAGACGTAGACCGCCCGCCCGATGTCGACCAGCCCGCCCACGATCAGCAGCAGGACCACCGAGGACAGGGCGAACTCGACCATCGACTGGCCAGATTGGCTGCAGGCGGCGGGGCGATGACCACGGCTTAAGAGGGACGACACCGCGGATATCTTGCCTATGATGGGTCGGCCTTGAGCACTTTTAGAGGCCTGACATCCAGGCGCCCGTTCACCCTCCTGGGCATCCTGCTCGCTTTGCTCGTGATTGCTGCCTTCGTCCTGGTGGCGCTCAACGCCAGCACCGCGGGCAGCGTTCCGACCCAATCTGTGGTGGTCGCCACCAAAGACCTACAGCCCCGGATGCCGATCGATGGCTCGTCCGTGGACATCAAGAGGATCCCGATCGCAAACGGCTACCCGTCCGTCTACTTCAGCAGCCCGGCCGACGTCAAAGGCATGATCCCCTTGGTAACGATCGTGGCGGGCCAGGCGATCACCTCCAACGAGGTGGTCAAGGCGAGCCAGGCCCTTGGCTCGCAGTCGGAGTTTCTACCCATCCCTTCCGGCTTCGTTGCGGTCACGATCCCAACCAGTGAGCAGCAGGGGGTGGCCGATTACATCCAGCCGAACGATTACATCTCGGTGATCGCGATCGTTTCGGCCAACGGCAAGGTCGCCTCCAAGACGATCTTCACCAACATCCACGTCATCAAGGTCGGAACCAACGGGTCGGCGGCCGGCTCGGCGTCGGTCACCAGCCTCACCATCGTGGTCACCGAATGCGAGGCCGAGGTCATCGCCTGGTTCTTGCAATCCGCTGCACTCAAGTACACGCTGGAGTCCTACCAGGACTATCTGCACTCGACGACCCAAGACCCTGATCCCAAGTGTCCCAGCGTCAACTCTGCCCAGGGGCAGACGCTGCAAAGCATCATGAAGGCCTACCCCACTCTCTTCTAGAGAGCCACATGGATCTCAGCAACCTCCTGGCCGTGGCTGTGCCGATGGCGGCGGCGATCGCCATCTTCTTCTGGAGCCTCGACCGGATCCGGAAGGAACGGGTCGATCCCGCCGATGGGCTGCGGACTGCGCGAGCGACCCCTAGAGAGCTGGTCGAGCGGCTTTTGCGCCCGGCCGCCGACAACCTCAGCCTGCGGCGCAGCGCCGAAGGCAAGCCGACCCTCACCGAGGACCTGGCCCGGGCCGGGCTCAGCATCACACCTGCGGAGTACCTGCTGATCCGCATTGGCGCTGTCGCGCTGGGCGCGCTGATCGGCTTGTTCCGATTCGGCATCTCGGTCGGTCCGATCGTGATCGCGGCCGTTGGTTTCGTGATTCCGCCGCTCGTCGTCAACTACCTGCAGCGGCGGCGGCAGAACATGTTCAACGACCAGCTCACCGGAATGCTGCAGCTCCTGTCCAACTCGCTGAAGACCGGCTATGCGATCGACCGCGCGCTGGAGACCGTCGCCACCAAGTCCCAGCCTCCCGTCTCGACGGAGTTCGAGCGCGTCACCACCGAGGTCACGCTGGGCACGTCGGTCGAGGATGCGCTCAGCGCGCTGCTGCTGCGCATCAACAGCCCCGACCTCGAGTTCATCGTCACCGCCATCCTTCTTCACACGCGGGTCGGCGGCAACCTCGCTGAGGTCCTCGACAACATCTCCGACACGCTGCGCGATCGCCTGCAGACCAAGCGCGACATGAGTGTGCTCACCGCTCAGTCGAGAGCATCGGCCTCCATCATCACCGGCTTGCCGATCCTTCTCGCGCTCGGCCTCTACGTGTTCGTGCCTGGGTATTTCGCGCCCATGACCAGCACGTTCGTTGGGTACGTGCTGCTCGGCATTGCCGGTTTGCTGATCCTGATCGGCAACATCTTCATCAGGCGCATGACCGCGCTGCAGTCCTGACGGCCTGATGTCGACACAGTTCATCATCGCGATCACAGCCGGCGTTATCTGCGGGATCGTGGTCGCGGCTTATTTCGTCGCGATCGACCAGACCAAGACCGTCCCGGCGACCAACGGCCCGTGGACGCCGCAACCCAAGGGCACGTCGTTCTTGAAGCAGTTCGAGGCTCTGGCGCGACCGCTGGCCTCGCGCATGCCCGCGCATGCAACGGGCCCGCTGCGCCAAAAGTTGAGCCGTGCCGGTGATCCCGGCAACCTCACCCCGGCCGGGTTCCAGGCGGTTCGGTACGGATTGGCCGCACTGTTCGCCATCGTCGGCCTCGGGCTGGGACTGCTCCTGCGCCTACCGGTCCCGACGCTGGTGCTCGCGCCTGCGGCGGGCGCCGTGGCGGCCGTCCTCGGCTACATGACGCCGCGCATGTGGCTGGAGCAACGCATCGGGCAGAGGCGCCGCCAGATCGAGCGCTCGCTCGCGGAGGCCACGGACCTGCTCACCCTGGTCGTGGAGTCGGGCATGAGCCTCGACGAGGGACTCCTGAGCATCACCGAGCGATTCCACAACGCGCTCGGCGACGAGATCGGCAAGGTACTGCGCGAGATCCGCCTGGGCCGTCCCCGCATGAGCGCCCTGGAACACATGGCCGAGACGACAGGCGTCGCCGACCTGCACCACCTGGTCGAATCGATCGTTCAGTCCGACCAGATG
>VBHB01000043.1 GCA_005880315.1 Chloroflexota bacterium
CTGCCGAGGCGATCAAGGGTGCGCACGAACAAGACGTGAAGGTTCAGAAGAACCACGGAGTCACGTACCACAAGTACTGGTTCGATACGGCTTCTGGCAAAGCCTTCTGTCTGGTCGAGGCTCCAACCAAGGAAGCTGCCAACGCCGTGCATCGTGAAGCACACGGACTGGTCGCCGACGAGATCATCGAGGTGCAGGAGGGGGCGTAGTTGGGACGGGGTAGCGAGCACCCGGCGTCAATACGTCGGTACTCGCTTCACCTTGCGGCTGGCCGCTGCCGCTGACTTCTTCGGCGTGTCGGATGATGGCCAGCCGCCTCGCCGCTCTCTTGGTTAGCTCTCTCTCAACCACTGGGCCTCCTCCTGTTGAATTTGGAGTCCCAAGTGTCAACGAGGTCTGTCAGTTTTAGACCTGTCCCGGAGCCAATCTAATGGGCGTGACGAGCAACGACCTCGGCGGTGACACCGAGTACGGCGCGCCCGACACGGCACGGTTCGCCGGAACGCTCATCAGCGCGCCGGAGGCGAATCCACAACTGGTCGACTGCGCCGCATGACTTCGTGACCCTCTCGCGCCCGGCGGGCGCCAGTGCTGCAGACCTGGCGAACGCGTGCAAACTTTGGTCGCACATGTTTTGGGAACGACGGGCCAGCGCCGGTGCAACTGGGGTCAGGATTCGCCGGCCGCTTGAGCAAGCAGTTCGAGTGAATCAATCAACCTGGGTCCAGGTCGATTGAAGTAAGCGGAGCCGTCAAAAATCACGACTCGACTGATGCCAGCGGATTTGATCAAAGGTGCAATCACGGCGGCCTCCCTCTCGGCACGGTCCTTGTCGAATCCGCAGGGTGCAATGACCAGTAGATCAGGTCGAGCCTCGGCGACGTCCTCCCAGCGAATCGGAACCGAAGGGAGCCCGGCTCGAGCTAGCGGGTCGTCGATGCCCGCGAGCTCGAGCAGATCGGGAGTCCAGTGCCCTGCTGGGTACGGGGGGTCCAACCATTCAAGGAACACACCACGCAATCGCGGCCTCCTTGACGCCACTTGAGCCACTTTGTCGATGCGGTCACGCAAGCTGCGGACCAACGGTCCGGGATCGACCGCGCACTCCATTGCCAGCTCTTCAATGTCCGCGAGGACGTCTTCCAGCGAGTGGGGATGCTGGCGGATGAGTCGCATTCCGACAAGGTCCCGCACGACCTGGTCCGCCGAGACCGCGCAGACACGACACACGTCTTGCGCGACCACCAGATCAGGTTCCAAAGCCCGGATGGCGTCAGTGTCGACCGCGTAGAGGGACTGCCCTGCCGTGGCCGCTGCCCATACGGCGACCTCGATGCCGGCACTGTTTGTGGTTTCGAGCCGCAGAGTGGACCGGGTCACGACCGGCAGCGATGCGGCTTCAGGTGGGTAATCGCACTCGTGGGTCACCGCCACCAGACTCTCGCCGAGTCCGAGGGCGAACAGGGACTCGGTTGCGCTCGGCAGCAGTGAAACGATTCTCACGAGGCTAGGAGACCACAACCCCGACGTCGCGAACCTGCATGCTGATGCGAGATGGGCGGCAGGTTTGCCTTGATGTGGTCGGGCGGCAAGGACAGCGCGCTCGCGCTCGATCGGGCGCGCCGGGCGGGCATGGAGGTCACACGGCTCCTCACCTTCTACGACTCAGCCACGCAGCGCGTGCGCTTCCACGCCACGCGGGTGGAAATGCTGGAAGCGCAAGCGGCAGCAGTCGGGATCGGATTGAGGGCCATCCCGACCACGTGGGCCGAGATGGAGGCCAACCTCCGGCTCGAGCTGGCGTCGCTGCACGAGGAGGGATTTACCGGCGTGGTCTTCGGCGACATCCACCTCGCTGATGTTCGTGCGTGGTACGAGGACCGCGTCAGGGCCACCGGGCTCGAGCACATCGAGCCGATCTGGGGCGAGCCACCGGGACTCCTCCTGGCTGAGTTCATAAGCTCGGGCGGGCGGGCGGTGATCACTTGCGTCGACCTCGCAAAGTTAGACGAGGCATGGCTCGGCCGCATCATCGACGAGAGGTTCGCAACTGAGATCGAGGCCGCGGGAGTCGACCCGTGCGGAGAGAACGGCGAATATCACTCCTTCGCCTTTGCAGGACCTGTTTTCAAGACGCCCTTGCCGTGGATGCCAGGCGCGCGTCGCCTCGATTCGGGCTTCGCCCAGCTCGACCTGACCGAGGGCCGTCCGTTCGCGCCGATCAGTGCCACTCCGGCGACTCGAGGCCGGCCTCGAGCCAGTCGATGAGGGCGGCGACCTTGGCCCAGTCCTCGGCCTTGCGAGCCGCAATCAGATCACGCAAAGCCTGGGGCTCCATGGCGAGCAGCGCTTCCGCGCCGGAGCTCGCGTAGCGCACGAGCGCGTGATGGACGACGTCTTCATATGTCAGTCCGGTGTTGCGCGCGAGGTTTTCCAGCGTCGGCCGCGGGTCGACGAGCCGCGAGAGCGAGATGGAGTCCCGGAAATTCTGGTTTGAGTCTTGCGCGGTCACGAAGGAGAACCGACGACTTCGAAGCTCAGGCGCACCCGCAATCGGGCCAACGCCACCATTACCGGGGCTCCCAACACCAGCACCATCAGCACATTGCCCACCGCCCGGAAAGTGTCGTACGCGAGCGAGGTCAACAGGTAGAACCGGCCGAAATGAACCAGCGATGTGGCCGCGTCCATTCCCGGTAGCCAGCCCAGCGTCGGGTTGCCGCGGTAGACAGGAATCCAATCCGTGATGTCGAGCAAGGCGCCAACGACCCAACCCATCGCGCCGCCCACGGCTGCCAGCGCTATCACGTCGCGCCAATTGGGCACCCGCGAACCGCGGCTCCAGTGGCCCGCCAGCCCGGCCACGACGCCGACCCAACCAACCGCGAAGACCTGGTAGGGCACCCATGGACCCACCCCACCCCCGGCGAGCGCGGAAACGAGGATCGTGAGCGCGCCCGCCAGGAAGCCGAAGGAGGGACCAAAGACGTAGCCCGCGCACAGAACGAGGAAGTAGATCGGGCTGAAGCCGCCGATGCCTTCGATCACCGCAAGGCGCAGAGCGGTGTCAATCGCGGCGATCGTGGCGAGCAGTGCCACCCCGCGCGAATCCAGCTGGCGCATCCCTGCTTCGACAAGGAACAGCCCGACCACGCAGGCGAACGTGAGCGTCCAGGCAGGCGTGCTTGCGGGCAGCCCGCTGCCGAGGAACGGCCAGGCGAACAGGACGATGCCGCATAACGAAACCAGACCAACCGGCAGGGCACGTATCACGTTCGCGCCGCGAAGGCCGCCTCGGAAACCTTGCCGTCGCGCACGTTGATGACGCGATCGGCAAGGGCGTTGCGCAGATCGTCGTCATGCGTGGCCAGAACTACGGAAGCTCCGCGATCGCGAAGCCGGGCGACGAGCACCACGAGAGCGCCACGCGCGGTCGAGTCAATGCCGCGTGTGGGCTCGTCGAGCAGAACGAGTGCGGGGTCGCCTGGCAGCACGGCTGCCAACGCCGCCCGCTGACGCTCGCCACAAGACAGGTCGCGAGGGTAACGGTCAGCCACCGGCAACAGGCCGAGTCCTTCCAGGATCGTCCCTGGTCGCTCCAGCTCTCCAGACCGTTTGAGGGTGAAGCTGACCTCGTCACGAACGGTCGGCCGGTGGAGCAGCACTGACGGGTTCTGCGGCAGGTAGGCGACCCGTCCGCGGCAGCGCCAGACGCTGCCGAACAGCGGCGCGAGGCTCCCCGCGATCACGCGCAGCAGGGTCGTCTTGCCGCCGCCATTTGGTCCCGTCAAAGCGACGACCTCGCCCGATCGTCCGGAGAGGTTGACGCCCTCCAGCACGAGTCGTCCGTCGAACCCGGCGCTCACGCGCTGGAGCGACCACGCCTCGCCGCCCAAGGCGGCCGATCGCGCGGGGCGAACGGGCGGGGCGGGAGGAATCCAGGTGGATGGATCGGCGCCGGTGACGATTCCACGATCCACGAGAACCAGCCCACCCGCCCGCCGCAGCAAATGGCCGAGCCGATGCTCGGAGATGATGACGGATGTGCCTTCATCCACCAGGTTGGTCGCGGCTGCAAGCACCGTCTGGGCGCCCTCAGGATCAAGCTGCGATGTAGGCTCGTCGAGAACGACGAGGCTTGGGCGCATGGCCAGAGCTGAGGCCAACGCAACCCGTTGGCGCTCGCCTCCGCTCAGCGTCCGCACGGCTCGCCCGACGAGCGCTCCGACGCCCGCCGCATGCAGCGCCTCCTCGACACGGCCGCTGATCTGGCGTCTGGGCACCCCAGTGTTTTCCAGCCCAAACGCCACTTCGCGGTCGACGACGTTGTAGACCGTCTGCAGCTCGGGATCTTGAAAGACGAAGCCCACATGGCGCGCCATCTTGCGGGTGGGCGTGGCGATGACATTGAGTCCCATGACCTCAGCACTGCCGCCGATCCGTCCGCCGTGGAAGTGCGGTACAAGACCGTTGAAGATTCGAAGCAAGGTCGACTTGCCACCCCCGGATGGACCGGCGACCACCGTCAACCCCTCGTCGATCTGCAGGCACACATCAGACAGCGCCGGCTTGGCGCCACCGGGATACCAGTACGTGAGGTGGGTCAGCGCCGCGATCGCCACACGATCACCGGTGCCAGGAGGAGCAAGCAGCCCGCGGTCGGGACCGGATGGATGGTCGGGAGCGTCAGCGTCGGGTATGGAAACCAATCTCCCGCCGAACCGGTGGCATGGGAGCCTGCGAACGCCACCAACGCAACTCCTGACGCGGCGACGACCAGCCAATCAGAGCGTCTGAACGCGTGTGACGCCATCGTCGTCCTGGCACCAGAACCGAATCCTCGCGCCTCCATCGACTCCGCCAGCTGAATGGAACCCTCGACACTGGTGAGTACTACCGGAACCACGACCTCCATCAATGAGCGAGGCCCTCTTGGCTTCCACCCACGAAGCCGCTGTGCATCCGTCACCTGGATGTATGAGGTCACTACGGCAGGAACCAGGTTGAGCGATGCGGCGATGGCGACACCCGTTCGCGAGAGCGGCGCCGGCAGCGCGTCCATCACCTCATGTGAGTCCAGCAGCAGCGAGAGCGGGGCCGCGGACAGGATCGCGGCTGCGATCGTGATCCCTCCCACTGCGCCGAAGACCATCGCCTCGAGCGTGTAAGGGCCGCCAAGCGCAGGGATCTGTGCCGGCAGTGCGAACAGGACGGTTGCCCCGAGATGGGCCGAAACGAAGTTGAGGAGAGTGGCGAAGGCCCCGATGAAGAGCACGGCGACGAGCAAGGCTCGGATTCGACGAAGTCCTGCGCCGGCGGCGAGCACGGACACCGCCGCCGCCAGCACCATGAGTT
The DNA here is from genome assembly GCA_005880315.1 of Chloroflexota bacterium. Taxonomy (GTDB): domain Bacteria; phylum Chloroflexota; class Dormibacteria; order Dormibacterales; family Dormibacteraceae; genus UBA10449. Next base: position 5,356 of record VBHB01000043.1, read on the forward strand.
TGTAAACAGGACTTGTCGTGGACAGAATGATGAACAGGCTGCAGGCCGACCAGGCCGCCACTGCTCGCGCATTCATGGCGTGAGCTCAGGTCTCCTTGGCCAATGGCGGGGGCGATGGATTCTGATCCGAGGCATCGACGTAGTGCCAGCCAAGAGCATCCTTGTCATGGAGGTTGACTGCGGTATAGCCGGTCTGGGCCGCGGCCCACACTCCGCCTGTCTCGATGAACAAAGACCAGTAAGGCTTGTTCTTGGGGAAGCATTCGGTGTACTGAGCGGGTTCGTTGTCGATCGCGCAAACGCCCTTGCCGAAGCTGAAGGTTTGCGTCTGATATGCGATCGTCGATTGGTCCATCAGGGTCTGGCCGTCGATGGTGTCGCCGGCGAATCCCACGCACTTCTGGAGGGAAGCGCCCGAGAGATGTTCTACAACCAGATACGCGTGGTGGGCGGCGCCGGCGTTGACGCAGGTGCTGGCGGGGCTTGCAGATGTCGTCGGCGACGGACTGCCACAGGCGGCGATGACAAGAGCCAGTGTCGCGCTGGCCCAAATGAGGCGATTGCGCACGTGGATTCCTCCAGGCGGTCAACCACCCCGAACGCGCTGCAGAAAGCCGACCGCCAGAAAGCTTCCGTACCGTTGCGCGCGGACGGGTCGCCGGTATGGGCGTTCAGGTCTCCTGGCTTGCGGATCGCCGCCCCAGCCCGCCTTCCCGAGGCATTTCACCTCAGTGGTGTTTGTTGGACAGAGGCTCCCCGCTCACAGTTGCGCGACAGCTCCGGTTTCGCACCGGATTCCCTTGGTACCCATCGGAATCTTAGCCCGTAGTTGGGGTCGATGTGCCGCGGGATGGGGCCGCCGACGGTCAGAATCGTTGGCTCCACGCGAAAGAAGCAGATTGTCAAGACGATTGCACGTTTCCCGTCGACCCTGGCCGCCGCCCCTTTGGGAACGAATCATTTGGGCCACGGCAGACCCCAACGAGCGAAAGTTAGTGGCGGCTCCCGTTGTTTGCTGCGGCTAATACCATCCCCGTCAGCATGCTGACCGCCTCCTCGTCGGTCAGACTTTGCTGGCCGACGAGGGATTGCCACGTTGTCACAGCGGTGGCGTGAACCAGGGCAGCCTTGAGTACGTGGCGTCTGCGCCCGCGCGTCTTCCATGCCTCGAGCAACACTCCCGCCATCTGACGCAGTCGGTCGGCGCGACCTGGCAGCGCGAGTAACTCCGGACCCATGAGAGGTCTGTCGCGCATGATCACTACGAGGCCGGCCCCAGAGTCGCGATAGTAGCCGTAGAGCTCGCGGAGGGCCAATCGGAGTCGTCCTTTAGGGTCCGCGACCCGCCTCCACTTGTCGGGGTCGGGTGGGGGCCACTTCTCGAACGAGTGCCTCGTACAGGCACGGAACAGTGACAGTTCGTCAGGAAAGTGCCGATAGAAAGTCCTCCTCGTCACACCGGCGCTTTCTGCGATGGCCACGTCGGTCGTATGCGCCGGGCCCATCGTGTGGTGGAGCGCGACTGCTGCTTCGACAATGCGCTCGCGGGTTTCATCCTGGCGCTCCGCGCGGCGGTTGAGCACGTACTTTCTCGCGATTTCGGGGATCTCCACTGTGACTTGATTATTGACAAGAGCGGGGATTGAGGTTACCGTGGCTATCAGTATACAGCCATGAATCGCGAATACGCCCCTGGAGGTAACGTTGACATGAGAGTTCAAGAGCGGCGGTTGCTTATGGTCGGCCCTGGTGAGGGTAAGTCCGTCAGCCTAGGAGGGCTGGGGGTGGACTTCAAAGTGTGGGGTCACGAGACTGGTGGCCGTTTCGCGATTGTCGAGCACCCTATCGATGCGAGATGCCTCATCCCTCCGCACACGCACAAGATGGAGGACGAGCTGTCGTACGTTCTCGAGGGCCGTGTCGGGGTGCGCGTGGGGGACGAAGTCGCCGAGGCGGGACCCGGCACTTACATCTACAAGCCATGTGGTGTCCCCCACACTTTCTGGAACCCGACTGATCAGCCTGCCAGGCTGCTTGAAATCATTTGCAAGGCGGGCTTCGAGAATTATTTCGTTGAGATTTCCGAGCTTTTCGCGACGGGCGCCAAGCCGGGCGGTACGGAGCACGAGGCGATCGCGGCCCGGTATAACGAGAGTCACTTCATGGACTGGGTGCCTGAGCTCAAAGCGCGGTACGGACTGAAGCTTCTGGGCGAAGCCTAGTCGGGCCTCCAGCGGCGAACGGCCGAAAGGCACGGCTGGGCCGCGATCAGAAGACAGTCGGCGGCCCAGCCAGCAAGCTCACAGAAGAGCGGAAACGGTCAATGGTCTCAACCATAGCGGGCGCCGGTACGCGCAGCCGAGTTCGAAGAGCGTCCACTAAGGGGAGCCAAACCTGAACTCGAATTGGTGTATCTCGCGGTACGCTCGGTCCTGCCTACTGAGTTGACCTTGGCCGCCAACGCTCGTGCCGACCGCGGGTGGGGCCGCCTCGGATCAGCTCAAGACGCGGGCGAGGGCCGTCCGTGCGTCCCGTAGGCGGCTTCCTACTTCCACGTTGGAATTGGACCGGCCACGTGACGGCCACTTCCTGCTCGGCGGCGGCATGCAGAGTCCATGCGGGGTCGTAAAGGTGAGCCCGCCCGAGTGCACACAGGTCCGCCCTGCCGGCCAGGATGATGCTGTTCACATCGTCGTAGCCGCTGATCGCTCCCACAGCGATGGTGGAAACTCCAGCCAGGTTTCGGATCCGGTCCGCGAATGGGGTCTGGTAGCTGCGGCCAAAGCTTGGCTGCTCTTCGGCGACGGTCTGACCT
>VBHB01000094.1 GCA_005880315.1 Chloroflexota bacterium
CACCAACCGCCGAGTCAAGGTAGCCCATGAGGTCGTCGTGCCGGTTGAGCTCGGTGTAGTGCGTGTCGAAACCACCGAGCGTGACGTGAAGCAGCTTGACCCCCGTCCCGGTGACGATCAGCTCGGCCGCCAGCTGCAGGGCCGCCGCCAGCTGGTTCTTGGAGGAGTAGACCAACTTGACGTTGTCCGAGTAGTCGGCCATCGGCTGGTAGCTCGCCGACGACGTGCGCAGCGTGGCGATGGTGTCGTTGGCGGTCGCGATCGCGGTGTCGAACAGGGCACCGTAGATGCCCGGCGTGCCCTTGTACAGAGCCCCGACCGCGGCCTCCACCTCTGACCCACCGGTGAACCCGAAGGTCTTCTGGTTCTGGATCACGGTCATGGTCGCCTGCAGGTCGCGCAGCGCGCCTGGGACGTCGGTGGCTCCGCAAGCGCAGCCGGTCAGCGGGTGCCCGTTGGAGTCATAGGCCTTGGCGAGCGTCCGCCCGAGCCAGCCTTCGACGGAGCGCCGGGTGGGGTCGCCCGTCTCCCAGATGCGGATCGATTCGAAATGCGAGAAGGTCGGGTTCGGGTAGCCGACACCCTGCACGATCGCCACCTTGCCCTTGTCCCACAGGCCCTTTATCCCGCTCAGGTTGTGGTTGAGGCCGTAGTCCTTGTTGAGCGGCAGCGCCTGCGACACCATCGGCCCGGCCAGCTTTGGCCGCAGGTCGTGCAGCGTCGGATCGCTCAGTGGGACCAGGGTCCGCAGGCCGTCGTTGCCACCCGCGAGCTGGATCATGACCAGGACGTTGTCGTTCGCCATTCCGTTCTGCTTGGCGGCGTAGACGGCTCGCGCAAAAGCGTCCGGGACCGCGGCGTAGCCCGCGGCAAGTCCAGCGGCGCCGGCGCCGAACACGAGGCCCGCGCGCAGGAAGTCCCGGCGCTTGAGCTGATTGATGCCGATCTCTTTGCTGTTCATCTCACGTGCACCTACTTGAGCTGGAATTCCGGCGAGGCGAGGGTGATGAACCAGCGGGTCCGCTCATCGGGCGCCTGGTTCAAGAGGGTTGCGGTTTGCGGGCTGAGCACACCATCGAGATGCGTCTTCGCAGCGGCGCCCGCGGACGGAAGCGCACCCTTGACCTGGCCGAGGGCGAGGGTTACGAAGTTGACGCGCTCGACCACGGTGTTCGAGGAGATCCACGCCGCGTTGTTGGGCCAGCCGGCCACGTCGGGCGGATCGAACAGGCTCTGGCCCATGCCCGAGCCGGACGCGACGATCAGCTTGCCCAGCCCGTGGGCGCCGAGGGCCCGCGCCCCGTGGACCATGAACTCCGTCGGCGACTTCAACAGCGCGCGGTAGTTGGCGCCGGCCGTGAACTCGGGGCTGGTGAACACCGCGTGCATCAGCGTCTTCATGTCGTACTTGCTGCGGCGGAATGCGTCGGCCAGCCGGCTGACGTATGACGACGACGGCTGGCTGGTCACGAAATGCTCGGCAGCCTTCGACGCGATGAATGACGCCGTTGCCTTCTGCGCAAGGATGCGATCAATGACGCCTTGGGTGTCGAGGGCGCCGGTCTGCCCCAGAAAAGTCACCGTCCCCTTGAATGCACGCCGCTGGTTGAATACCCCCGGGCGCTGCGTGCTGTAGACGGGAAGCTTGCGCGTGACCATCTTGGCCTGGTCCACCGTGACCGTCACCGTCGAATCGGGCGGCGGGATCTGCCAGCCGGCCAGCGCCTTGGCGCTCTGGCGGACGTCGTCCTCGGTGTAGTTGCCGGCGCCCATGGTGAAGAGCTCCATCAGCTCGCGCGAATAGTTCTCGTTCGGACTCGCGCCGGTCGAAGTCGCGAGGTCGAGGTAGCGCAGCATTGCGGGATCGGTCGTGACCTCCATGAGCATCGATCGCAGGTTGGTCAACGCCATGCGCCGCCAGGTGAGGTTCTGCCAGTACATGAAGGTGTTGTCGGCCGCCTTGCGGTAGTCGCTCGTGAAGTGCCCGTGCCAGAACAACGTCATGCGCTCGGCAAACGGCGTGGCGGTCGTGAGCATGTGGTCCACCCACCATTGCTGCAGCTGCTGGACGCCGAAGCGGCCGCCTGGGGCGTTAGCCGCCGCCAATGTGGGCGGCTCTTGCGGTTTGGCCTCTAGCAACCTGTCGACGGTCTTGCCGTATCCATCTGAAAGCGCGGCATCGAGCTGGGCCTGCGTGTAGCCGAACGTCGCGCGCCGGAGCAGGTGCATCACCTGCGCCGACTCACGACCCAGCGGCGAGACCCAGTCCTTGCCCGTCGGCGAGCTGGTGCGCGAGATGTTCTGGATGGTGCCGCCGAGCAGGCGCACGGCGCCCACTCCGATACCTGTGGCGACCGCGGCCGCCAGGGCCTGGCGGCGCGTGATTCGTGGGCGGGCGGGCGGCGGTGTGTCGACGGTCGGTTCCGGAGCCCTCAATGCCATGCCCTCATTCAATGCATCGCGGACCGCGCTGGCATCACCCAAATGTGAAGAATTCGTAAGCACCAGCCTTGCTGAGTACAGATGCCGCCAACGCTCCCCGCTGCCTCAACCGAACAGGCACGTATGAGGCGTGGTACCTCACGCTTGCCGACCCCGCTTCCGGCCGCGGGTTCTGGCTCCGCTACACGACGCTCAACCCGGCGTCGGGTGTATCGACGAAGTCCGAGTCGGCGCTCTGGGCCTTCGCCTTCGATCGCGACCAGCCGCAAGCAAACTGGGGTGGCAAGATGACGTTTCCGCTGCGAGCGCTTCAGACGTCCTTCCGGCCGTTTGGCGTTCGGATCGACGGCGCCAGGCTCGAGCGCGATGGGTGCTCGGGGCAGGTGCATACGGAGCGCGGCTCGATGCGCTGGGACCTCTCGTGGCAGTCGCGGGAGCCGCCGTTTCCATTTCTGCGACCCAGGTGGCAGGGACTGTCCTCGGTCGCCAACGTCGGCGCGCAGCCGGCGCTGACGGTGTCGGGCACGATCGAGGTCAACGGGGAAACGCATCAGATGAACGGGGTGCCCGGCGGCCAGCAGCACACCTGGGGCTCGAGCCACGCGCTCGCGTGGAACTGGGGCTTTGCATCAGGGGCTGATTTCTGGGTCGACGGCGCCACGTCCCGCGTGCGTTCGCGACTCGGGCGCGTGCTGGTCGGCACCGCCGTCGGTGCGCAGGCCGGCCAGGAGCGATTTCTGTTCAACGGCCCCGTCCAGGTGCTGCGCAACCGCGGGCCCATCTCCGCCGACGCCTGGAAGGCCGAGGCGCGGCTCGGCGATCGCACGCTGCTCGTCACGATCAAGCCTCGTCGTGAAGACCTCATCGGCGTCACGTACGAAGACCCGCGTGGAGGCAGCCGCTTCTGCTACCACACCGAGGTCGCGGACCTCGAGCTGCTCATGAAACGAGGAGAAAAGACTGTCGCCTCGCTCACTCGGCGCGCCTCGGCAGCGTTTGAGTACGCATCCGAGACACCGCTTGCCGGCGTTCCGCTGACGGTCTAGCTCAGCTCTGAAGCGAGGTGCTGCGCGCTGCGCGCGGCCAGCGCCATGATCGTGATCTGCGGATTCACGTACGTCGAACCTGGCAGCACGCTGGCGTCCATGATCAAAAGACCCGGAACGTCGTGCACACGACCGTGCTCATCGACGACGGACGATCGCGAATCGCTGCCCATGCGACATGTGCCCATCGGGTGATACGCAGACAGCTTGAGGTCGGCAGCTCCCCACTTGCCATCTGTGATCCAGCTCAGCTCCTCGCGCTTGCGCACGGCCGGCATTCCTGGCAGCAGCGTGTGCACCTCCTGCGCGCCGGCGGCCAGGTAGATCTCGGAGGTGAGACGGATTCCCTCGAGCGTCTTGCGCACGTCGTCCGCATGCATGTCGTATGTGATTAGGAGGCCTCCACCCGGCGTCGCGCGCACCCTGCCCGTGCCGGTGTCCGAGATGATCAAGCCGGCGGCCGCCGTCTGCGGGTAGCGGGCCAGGAAGTCCTTCAGGTCGCTGCCTTTGCCTCCCACCCCACCCGCGCTGTAGCCCACGCCCGGCGGCGGATATGTCGCCTCGACCAGAATGCCGTCGCGCAACTTCTCGTCCACGTAGTAGCTCTGCATCACGCCCTTCCATGCATGAAGGTCGTGGTCGAAGACGCCAAGCACACCACAACCCGGGTGGATGCGAAGGTTGCGACCGACCTGGCGGCTCGAGTTCGCCAGCCGCTGCCGCTGAAGCAGCACGGGGGTGTAGATCGCGCCGGCGGCAAGGACGACATGCGGCGCGCTGACCTCGAAGCGGCCGTCGCGCTGCATCGCACCCGTCTCGGGGTCGAGGGTCGACCCTCGCACGCCGACGGCGCGACCGCTCTCGACCATGATGCAGTCGACCCGGCACCCGGTGATGATCCGCGCCCCGGCCTTCGCCGCCAGCGGCAGGTAGGTGACGTGCATGCCGAGCTTCGCATCGAGCGGACACCCGAACGCGCAGACGCCGGAGCCATGGCAGCCGCGCGCGTTGCGCCGGATAGGGCCGCCGCTGTAGCCGAGCTCGCGGCGACCTTTGTCCATCACCTCGCCGTTGGCGCCCATGATGTCGGCGCCGACCGGACCGATGTTCAAAGCAGCTTCGATGGCGGCAAACTGCGGTCCGAGCTCGTCGGCGTTCATCCCCCACGAATCGAGCACGAAATCCGGCGTGCGAAAGCACGTCCCGGAGTTGATGAGCGTCGAGCCGCCGACGCCGCGCCCGATCGGCAGCGAGATGGTGGGTACGCCGATGGTGAACGTGAGGCCGTTGCCGCGGTAGAAGCGCCGCAGGCGCTCGGGCGGCGAACCGGTGAAATCGCGGCGGTCGAAGTGCTCCCCCTCTTCGAGGACGATGACCTTGAGGCCGGCTTCGGCCAGCTCCTTGGCGGCGACCGAGCCGCCGGCGCCGCTGCCAACTATCACCACGTCGACTGCTTCATAGAAGCCGCTCTCGGGCTGCTCGACCTTCAGCTCGATGATGCCCGGGTCGCGCTCCACTTTCTTGAACGGCTGCGCGTCGTAGCCGATGAGTGGCTTGATGCGGTCGTCAGAGCAGAAGAACATCAAGATCAGCGCCTTGAGCGCGATGAGCGTTTCGCGACGCTGGCGGATCTTCGAGGTCTCGCAGGCGACGAGGTAGGCCTCGCGCGCCGGCGCGCCAAGCATGCGGAAGGGCCGCAGGTGGCGGCTCGCGATCGACGACAGGTTGAAGGCGGTGAGCATGAAGTTCACCGTCCGTCGAGTTCCTGGCGCGCATCGATCCAGGTACGAATCGAGCTGGCCCGCCACGTTCACATCGCTCGCTCCCGGCTCGAGCGCCCCACCGCGCGGTAGGAGCGAATCAGCCAGCGCCGCCAGCGTCGCCCTGCGGGCGGTCGTCAAGGACATGCCGACCGAGATTCTGCCATTCGGGCACGGATGGTCGAATCCCGTGCGCGGGATGGAGCCGTTCCTGCACAGTTGTCGTTTGTTTACCTGGCATTTGCTAGGATTTCTCGAGAAATGCCTAGCTATCGCCTTGGACAGGCCGCAAAGATGCTTGGAGTCAGCGCCGACACGATCCGCCGCATGGTCGACGACGGTCGGCTCACCGCCGCCCGAAGCTCGGGCGGCCAGCGGCTCGTCGATGGCGCGTCCCTGGCTCGGCTCGCGAAGCCAACCCGAGCCAAAGCCCCGGACGTCGTGGTGGCTCGGTCGGCCCGCAACCGATTCCCCGGCATCGTCACGCGTGTGGTCAAGGACCGGGTCGCCGCCCAGGTCGAGATCCAGGCCGGGCCGCACAGGCTCGTCTCGCTGCTCACGCGCGAAGCGGTCGATGAGCTCGACCTGAAGCCAGGCATGCCCGCCGTCGCGGTGGTCAAGGCCACCAACGTTGGTGTGGAGCTGCCTGGTGCGTAGAAAGTTCTTGCTGCTCTCGGCCTTTTGTCTTCTCCCGGCGTGTATCGGTGGGCCATCTGGAGGTGGGCCGCCGGTGAACAGTGTGATCACGGTTTTTGCCGCGGCCTCGCTGCAGCCCGCGTTCGACAAGATCGGCCAGAGGCTTCGAAGCAATCAGAACATCGTCACCACGTTCAGCTATGCGGGGACCCAGACCCTGACCACCCAGCTCACCCAGGGCGCGCCGGCAGACGTGTTTGCCTCGGCTGACGTGGCGCATATGACCACACTGAATACGGCCGGCCTCGTCCAGGAGTCGCATGTCTTTGCCCACAACCGCCTGGAGATCGCCGTCGCCAAAGGCAATCCCAAGGGCATTCACACTCTGGCCGACCTCGCGCGTTCGGGCCTGGTCGTCGTCCTGGCTGATCCTTCGGTCCCCGCCGGCAAGTACGCGCAGCAGGCGTTGGCGAAAGCGAAGGTGACGGTGCACCCCGCCAGCCTCGAGCAGCAGGTGACGGGTGTCTTGAGCAAGGTCGCGCTGGGCGAAGCCGACGCCGGAATCGTCTACCACAGCGACATCGTCACCAGCGGCAAGGTCGACGGGGTCGCGATCCCAGACGCGCAGAACGTGATCGCCGACTATCCGATCGCAGTCCTGAAGGCGGCCAAAAGCCAGACCGGCGCAACCCAGTTCGTCAGTTTCGTCCTCTCGCCGGACGGGCAGACGCTCTTGAAGGCTGCCGGTTTCCAGGGAGCGTGAAGCGCGCCAGGATCCCGCCGGCCATCGCGGTGCTGGCCGGGCTGGGATTGCTCCTCTTCCTTCTCCCACTCGCGGGCCTCATCGTGCGAGCGCCGTGGGGCCAGGCGCTGGGTCAGCTGACCGACCCGACCACGACCACCGCGCTCGGCCTGTCCATCTTCTGCTCGGTGACCGCGACCGCAATTGCGCTGGTGCTGGGAATTCCGCTCGCCATGATCCTCGCGCGCACGCGCGGGACCACGCGCAACGTTCTGCGCGCGCTGACAACGCTGCCGATGGTGCTGCCACCGGTCGTGGGCGGCGTCGCGCTGCTCCTGGCTTTCGGGCGCCACGGCCTGGTCGGCTCGCTCCCCTATCGGTGGTTCGGCCTCCAGATCCCGTTCACCACCGCTGCCGCCGTCATGGCGGAGACGTTCGTCGCGATGCCGTTCCTCGTGATCGCGGTCGAGGCGGGACTTCGCTCGCTAGACCACCGTTACGAGGAGGCGGCCCGATCGCTGGGCGCCGGCTACTGGCGCGTCTTCACGCGCGTCACGCTGCCGCTGCTGCGCCCGGCCATCTTTTCGGGCGCGGTGCTGTGCTGGGCGCGCGCGCTGGGCGAGTTCGGCGCCACGATCACGTTCGCCGGCAACTTTCCAGGACGGACCCAGACAGTCCCGATTGCCGTCTACATCGGGCTCGAGTCCAACAACCCTGATGCGGCGATCACGCTCAGCCTCATCCTGCTCGTGGTTTCCGTCGCGATCCTGGTCGGCATGCGCGACCGCTGGCTGGGGGCGCTGTGACTCTCGAGGCGACGGTACGCATCAAGCGCGACGGCTTCACTCTCGACGTCTCGCTCAGCGTGCCGGCCGGCGAGACGCTGGCGGTGCTGGGCCCCAACGGCGCGGGCAAGACGACGCTGCTGCGAGCGCTCGCCGGCCTGGACGAGATGGAAGGTCGCGTGGTGCTCGACGGAACCGTGCTCGAGGACACGAGCCGGCGCGTACACGTGCCGGCCGAGCACAGGCGCGCGGGCCTGGTGTTCCAGGACCACGTGCTCTTCCCGCACCTGACGGCGCTCGAGAACATAGCGTTCGGGTTGCGGGCTCAACGCAGGCCCCACGCGACATCAGTGGCCCGCAAATGGCTCGATGACGCGGGCCTCGGCGATCGCGCCGACTCGATGCCGAAGTCGCTGTCCGGCGGCCAGGCGCAGCGCGTCGCCCTGCTCCGAGCCCTGGCGACCGAGCCCAAGCTCCTGCTCCTCGACGAGCCGCTCGCGGCGCTCGACGTTTCTGTTCGCGCCGAGGTTCGCCGCGAGCTCACACGGCAGCTGTCGTCCTTCCGGGGCGTCCGAGTGCTCGTAACCCACGACCCGCTGGAGGCGATGGCGCTAGCCGACAGGCTGGTGGTGCTCGAGCGCGGGTCGGTCGTGCAAACAGGAACGCCGGACGAGGTGACGGCACGGCCGCGGTCGCGCTTCGTGGCGGACCTTGCCGGCGTCAACCTCCTGCGCGGGCGAGCCCACGGCGACCGTGTGGCCCTGTCCGGCGATGCGTCGCTCGCGGCCGTCGACGCTGGGACCGGAGACGTATTCGCCGTCATCCACCCGCGCGCCGTCGCGCTCTATCGAGCGAGGCCGGACGGGACTCCTCGCAACGTATGGCGGGGCGAGGTGGAAGGAGTCGACCTGCAGGGAGATCGCGTTCGTGTGCGCGTCAATGGACCCGTGCCGCTGGTCGCAGAGGTGACGCGCGGTGCCATGCAGGAGCTCGGCCTGTCCGTCGGCGCCGGGGTGTGGTTGGTGGTCAAGGCCACCGAGGTTTCGGTCTATCCCGCGTAGCCGCCGGGAGGCGAAATAACTCTCGCTGCAACGTAGTAATGTTGTAAGCACTATGGACGAAGCAACCGCCGTGGTAACCGAACAAGAAGCGCTCGACGCCTACTCCACGATCGTGACCTCGGTGGCACAGAAGGTGCTGCCCTCGGTGGCAAGCCTCCGGGTGCGGCGCAGCAGCCAATCCTTCGAGGGTGGCGCCGGCTCCGGGGTGGTCATCACGCCCGACGGCTTCCTGGTCACCTCCGCCCACGTCGTGGCCCAGGCCGGCGCGGCCACGGCCTCGTTCATCGACGGCTCCGAGTACGAGCTCGACGTCGTCGGCGCCGACCCCCTGTCCGACCTAGCGGTCGCACGGGCGCGTGCGGCTGTGCTCGAGCCGATCCAGGTCGGCAACGCCGACAGCCTTCGTGTCGGCCAGCTGGTGGTCGCGATCGGAAACCCGATGGGCTTTTCGGGGTCCGTCACCTCTGGGGTCGTCAGCGGGTTAGGCCGCTCGCTGGCGACCGCAGACGGCAACGGGCACCGCCGCTTCATCGAGGACGTCATCCAGACCGACGCGGCGCTGAATCCCGGCAACTCGGGCGGCGCTCTAGCCGACTGGCGAGCCCGGCTGGTTGGCGTCAACACCGCGGTGGCCGGGATGGGCCTTGGGCTCGCGGTGCCGATCAACCGCACCACCGAAGCCATCCTCGCGGCGCTGATGAGAAACGGGCGCGTCCGCCGCGCCTACCTCGGCATCGCCGGCGGCAATCGCGCGCTGCCCCCGGCCATAGCGCAGCGCCTCGGCCGCAAAGCGGGCGTGGAGGTGCAGGAGGTCGTCACCGGATCCCCCGCGGCCGCGGCCTCGCTGCGCGGCGGCGACATCATCGTCTCGGTTGGCGACGTGCCCGTGGCCAAAGCCGGTGACCTTCAACGGCTGATGGTCGAGGCGCGCATCGGCGCCAGGCTGGCGCTGACCATCCTCCGGGGCGACAAGCTGGTCACGGTCGAGGTCGTGCCCGTGGAGCTCGCGTAAACCCGCCTATACACTGACCGCGTGCCGAAGCAGATTCGCGACCTGCTTCGAGCCGAGGTGCAGGACGGCCGCTTCCGGCTCGCGGAGGTCGACCCGGCGGCGACCCCCGGCCTCAAAAGCCACAAGAAGGCGCTGAAGGATCTGCCCAAGCACCAGGCGCAGCTCTTCGAGCTCCAGGAGAGGCTCTATGCCGAGCACAAGCGCACGCTGCTGCTCGTGCTCCAGGGCATGGACACCGGCGGCAAGGACGGCACCATCACGCACGTAATCGGCCATCTAAACCCGCAGGGAGTGAAGATCACCGCGTTCAAGCAGCCGACGCCCGAAGAGAAGCGCCACGGCTTCCTGTGGCGCATCCGCCGCAATCTGCCTGCCACTGGACAGGTCGGCATCTTCAACCGGTCGCATTACGAGGACGTCCTGGTGGTGCGAGTCCACGACCTGGCCCCCCTGAACGTGATCGAGCGCCGCTACGACCTCATCAACCGCTTCGAAAAAGAGGTCACGAAGGAGCGCACCACGGTCGTCAAGGTTTGCCTCCACATCTCGTACGACGAACAGCGCCAGCGGCTCATAGACAGGCTCAAGGACCCCGACAAGCATTGGAAGTTCAGCGAGCACGACATCGAGGAGCGGGCCTACTGGGACGACTACCAGAGCGCCTACAGCATTGCCATCACTCGCTGCTCGACCAGCGACGCGCCATGGTACGTCGTCCCGGCCAACGACAAGACCTACCGCAACTGGGCGGTCACCCGAGTCCTGATCGAGAGCCTGCGCGAGATGGACCCGCATTACCCCCAGCCCAAGCTCGACGTCCCGCGACTCGTGAAACGGCTGCGCGCGTGATGGTAGTTTTAAGCGTCGGTAATTGAATAGACGTTATCGGGGGTTTGACATGAGACGGGTTCGCCTCGTTTCCATCCTGGCGGCAGTCGTGGTCGCCGCGGCGTGTGGCTCGACAGGCGGCGGGGGAACGCCCGCCAACTCCTATTCGGGCAAGACCATCAAGCTCGGTGCGGTCTTGTCGATCACCGGCGCGGGCGGCGTGTACGGCCCCCAGAGCCGCGATGGCATGAACCTCGCGGTGGATGAGATCAACAAGGCCGGCGGCGTCAACGGCGCCCAGATCCATCTCGATGTCAAGGACGACGCCTCGCTGCAGTCGCAGTCGGCCCAGGTCGCGCAAACGATGATCCAGTCCGACCAGGACCTTGCCCTCCTCGGGCCCACCCTGTCCAACTCCGCGGTTGCCGTCCACCCGCTGGCTGAAAGCTTGAAGACCCCGATCCTCGCCGTCAGCACGACGGGCATCCACATCGTCCCGGATTGCAACTTCCCGAAGACTGATCCGTGCAAATTCGTCTTCCGGGACAGCCTGGGCGAGGAGACCGCCATACCGGACAACATCAAGTCCTACGCCGCCGACGCGCACCCGGCCACGGGCGTTCTCCTCGTCGCTCAGGACGACAAGTTCTCCAGCGACGGCGGCAAGATCGTGCAGGCCACGGTGGCGACCTACAACATCAATCTCCTCAAGGTGATCAAGTTCAACAAGGCTGAAGCCGACCTGTCGCCCTATGTGACGCAGGCCGTGGCGGCAAAGCCGGACGTGATCTTCATCACATCGCTGGGCGGCATCCCGGCCAAGATCATGATCGAGGCCCGCAAGCAGGGCTGGGCGGGTCAGTTCCTGGGCGGCAACGGCTTCAACACGGCGACGGTCTCCAAGAACGCCGGTGCCGCCGGTCAGGGTGCGAGGAGCGCCAGCGCCTGGTACCTCGGCAACTCCTTCCCCTCCAACGCCGACTTCGTGAACGCCTTCAAGACCGCGTACGGCCACGACCCCGACCAGTTCGCCGCGCAGGGCTATGCGGGAATCAAGATCATCGCCGACGCCGCCAAGCGCGCCAATCTGACGTTCTCGGACCTGCCGGGCGATAGAGAAAAGCTGCGGGCGGCGATGGAGACGGTCAACATCCAGACCCCGCTCGGTCCGTTCCAGTTCACCTCGACCCATGACGTGAAGCAGACGGTCTGGATAATCAAGATGGACGGCAACGGGGGCTTCACCCTCGTCCACCAGATCAGCTGAGCACCGACTAGCGGGGGATCGCGAGATCCCCCGCCTCCCGCATACCTTTTATTGTTGAGACGCCTTGGGGCAACAGATCCTCAACGCGATCTTCATAGGATCGATCTACGCGCTGTTCGCCGTTGGCTACACGCTGGTGTTCGGCGTGCTCGACATACTCAACCTGGCGCACAGCGCCGTATTCACGCTCGCGGCCGCCGTCGCCTACACCCTCGTGGTCAACCACGGGCAATCGTTCTGGGTGGCATGCGCGCTTGGGATCGTGATCGCGGCCCTCATGGGGCTCGTGATCGAGTACCTCTGCCTCAGGCCGCTGCGGAGACGCCGCGCTCCGCCGATCGCGGCGCTGATCTCCACCATCGGCCTGGCGCTGATCATCGTCGCCGCGATCGAGCAGGGTAGACCGGGCACCCTGTTCTCGTGGCTCTGGGTCGACGGAGCCAACCCGGTCACGATGCCGCCGGGAACGTTTCCCAACCCGACCTGGAACGTCGCGGGCCTCACTCTCGAAGGCGCCAAGCTCGCCGTCATCCCGATTTCGATCGTGCTGATGCTGATCCTTGGCTACGTGATGCGGTTCACGCAGGTGGGCCGAGGCTTGCGTGCGGTCGCGGAGAATCCGCGGGCGGCGCGCCTGATGGGTATCGACGTCGACCGCATGATCTCGCTGACGCTGGTCATCTCTTCGGCGCTTGGCGGGCTGGCGGGCATTCTCTTCGGCGTCGCGCTCGGCGACATCAGCCCTTACATCGGCCGCGACAGCGTGGAGGTCCGCGGCCTCGCTGTGATCGTGCTCGGCGGGATGGGCAGCATTCCCGGCGCTGTCCTGGGCGGCTACGTGCTGGGCGCGATCGAGGTCCTGGCGGTGGTCCTGCTCGGCAGCAACGTGCGCGCTGGGGTCGCGTTCGCAGCGCTATTCCTGATGCTGGTCTTGCGTCCTCAGGGCCTCTTCGGCGCCCAGCTTCGCGAAAGGCTGTAAGTGTCCAGCCCAGAAAGCTCCCGGTCCGGACACTGATGGACTTTCTAATTCAGCTCTTCACCGACCCGATCGCCTTCTGGAGCTCGCACACGCTCCTCATCTCGCAGATTGGGATCAACAGCATCCTCGCCTCGTCTCTGTTCGTGGTCCTGTACTCCGGTCAGCTCTCGCTCGCGGCGCCAGGCTTCATGGCCATCGGGGCGTACGCCTCGGTCCTGATGGACATCTACTGGCACCTGCCACTCGCGCTCGCCTTCGCGGCCGCAACCGCGCTCGCGGGCATCGTCGGGGTCGTGGTCGGGCTGCCCGTCCTCAGGTTGCGCGGCGTCTTCCTCGCCATTGCGACGATCGGCTTCATCGAAGCGCTCAGCCTCGGCGTGATCCTCAACGTGCCGATCACGGGCGAGGGCCTCGGCCTCAAGAATCCCGACGCCGACCCGGTCAGCGGAATCTACATCGTGCTCGTCTCGACGGCGGTGATCGTGTTTCTGCTCTGGAGGCTCACGAAGGGCCGGCTGGGATACGCGTGGAGCGCGATCCGCCAGGACGAGCTCGCGGCGCTGAGCCAGGGCATCGACGTGCCTCGCTACAAACTGATCGCCTTCGTGATCAGCGCGATCGTCGCGGGATACGCGGGTGCCGCGGAGGCACACCTTTTTTTCATCCTCGACCCCAACGAATACGGCGTGCCGCGGACCGTGCAGGTGCTGACCTTCGCCGTGCTCGGCGGTAGCGGAACCGTGTTGGGTCCTGTGGTCGGCGCGCTGTTTCTGACGATTTTTCCATTCATCTTTCAGCAAGCAGGCGATTACATCGGCGTCGTCAGCGGAATCGTGCTGATCCTGGTCATCATCTTTCGCCCGCAGGGCATCCTCGGTCGCGGAGGTTTTGCTTTCGTCAGGCCGCGTTGGTGGCCCCGCCCCCCAGTCAGTGCTCCTTCGACTGGATGAGGTCCAGCGTCATTTCGGCGGCGTTCACGCCGTCGACGGGGTGACGCTGGATGTCGAAAAGGGAGCGATACAGGGCCTCATCGGGCCCAATGGCGCGGGCAAGACCACGCTCGTCAACGTCATCACCGGTTACGTGCCCTTCCAGTCCGGCAGCGCGTGGCTCGAGTCGGACCAGCTCGCCGGGCTGTCGGCCCATCGGGTCGCCGGGCTCGGCATCGCGCGCACGTTCCAGAACATCCGACTCTTCAAGGACCTCAGCGCAGCCGAAAACGTGATCGTCGGCATGCACTCCCGGCGGCGCGACGACACGCTCGCTCAGCTGGGCACGGTGCCCGCATTTCGCCGCGACCAGCGCGCGCGTGTCAACGAGGCTCATCGCCTCATGGAGGTGGCGGGATTGGACCCGGGCGAGGTCGGTCACCGCCCCGCCGGCACGCTCCCATACGGAGACCAGCGCCGCCTGGAGATCGCGCGCGCCCTGGCGCTCCAGCCGCGCCTGCTCATCCTCGACGAGCCGGCCGCCGGTATGAATCCATCCGAGAAGCAAGGCATTCGCGAGCTCATCGAGCGCTTGAACGAGGACGGCCTGACCATCCTGCTCATCGACCACGACATGCAGTTGGTGATGGGGGTCTGCACGCGCGTGGCCGTGCTCAATTTCGGACGCAAGATCGCGGACGGGACGCCGCAAGAGGTCTCGACCGATCCTGGCGTGATCAAGGCGTACCTCGGCACCGGAAGCGAGCGCGAAGTGTCCAGCGCGCCAGGGGCCACAGGGGTCGAGGAGGTGGCTGCGGAGGTGCAAGCCGCGGCCGCGACGAAGCGTTCCGTTGAGCCCTCGAACGCAATCCTCGACGTGCGCAACCTGTCGATCAGCTATGGGTCGGTCAACGCTGTGCGAGGGGCGTCGCTGCGAGTGGCCGCCGGCGAGGTGGTGGCCCTCATCGGCGCCAACGGCGCCGGTAAGACCACGATCCTGAGCGCCCTGTCAGGGCTCATCAAGGCGAGCTCGGGGACGGCCGTTTTCGACGGGCTGGATCTCACGACCGCGAAGCCGTCGGCCATTGTGCGGCACGGCCTTGCGCATGTGCCCGAAGGGCGCGAGATCCTCGGCCGCCAGACGGTTCTCGAAAACCTGGAGCTGGCGACGTGGGCGCGGCGCGACCGCGCCGCCACCGCGACGGAGATCGCCGCCGTGATGAAGCGGTTTCCAATCCTCGCCGAGCGCAAGAACATGCGCGCGGGCACATTGTCAGGAGGAGAAGCCCAGATCCTCGCGATCGCGAGGGGGCTGCTGGCGAAACCGCGCCTGCTGCTGCTCGACGAGCCCTCGCTCGGCCTGGCGCCGCAAATGGTCGACCAGGTATTCGCGGCCATCGCGGAGATCCACCGCGACGGCACCACGATCCTGCTCGTCGAGCAGAACGCGCTGCGCGCGCTTGGGATCGCGGACCGCGCATACGTGATCGAGACCGGGCAGATCCTTCTCTCGGGCAGCGGCGACGACCTGCTGCACAACCCGGCCGTGCGCCGAGCTTACCTGGGCGGCTGAGTCACGCCCTGACGATCGCGAACATCGGGCCGTTCATCAGCACCTCGCCGGCGCCGATCTCGCTCAACAGCCGTTCCACCGTGAAGTAGCACTTGTGGATTGTCATGCGCGTGCCATCGAGCAGCTCGCGCTCCTCCGGGCCTTCGCGAAACAGGCCGTCCTCGGCCACCTGCTCGAGGATCACGATCTCGCCGGCGACGCGGCGCGTCTCGCTCACCAGCTCCGCGCGCTGCTGTTCAGTCAGGTGGCCATATAGATTGGCGGCGAAGGCGCGCCCAAAGCTCCGGTCCGCAAAGGGCAGCCGTGGCACGGAGGCTCGGACCACGTTCGCGTCGGGCAGCCGGCGCCGAGCGATCGCGAGCATCCCGGCGCTGGCGTCGAGCAGTGTGAGGTCACCCGGTAGCCAGCGGCTTACGTAGCCAGTTCCGCATCCGATGTCGAGCGTCGATTGAGCCGGCAGCGAGGCCAGCACGCTCCTGACCGCCTCGGCTGTTCGAGGGTCGCCCTCTGGGTGGGCCCAAGCCGTGGCGTCATACTCGGCCGCCCGCCTCTCGTAGTAATCCATCTCCTAGAGATACAAAAGAGCCCCGGGCCTTTCGACCCAGGGCTCTTTGTGCTGTTTCGTCTGGTTAGACGGTGCGGACGCTGCGAGCGCGCGGGCCCTTGGGGCTCGCCTCGATCTCGAAGGTCACCTTCTCGCCACCGCGGAGGCTGTCGAAGTCGCCTTCGGTGCCACTCCTGTGGAAGAAGAATTCCTTACCGTCTTCGGCTGCGATAAAGCCGAAACCACGGTCCGCGACCAGCTTCTTGATGGTGCCTGTAGGCATTTCCATCTCCTATCTCTCGAACTCAAGGCCTACTCAACTCGGCGGGCCTGTTCGAGAAACGGAGCCTGCGGTGAGCGCCTGCACTGTGCCGGCTAAGGGAGTATACCCGTTTCGGCTCCTCGCCATTCCCTCCCTGCCGGGGGGAGATCGGGGGTCAGCGCCCGGGCGTGGGCACCAGGGTGTTTCGGCGGGCCCGCGACTGGTCGACCTCCGTCAGGTGGCGCTTCCGCAGCCGGAGATGCTGTGGGGTCACCTCCAGGAGCTCGTCCTCAGCCAGGAAGTCGAGGGATTGCTCGAGGCTCAGCTTGCTCGCAGGGGTCAGCCGGACCGAGATGTCCGAGGTCGACGACCGGATGTTGGACTGCTTCTTTTCACGACAGACGTTGACGCGGATGTCCCCGGGCCTTTTCTGGATCCCAACGATCATCCCCTCGTACACGGCCTCGCCCGCCTCGATGAAGGTGGTGCCGCGCTCCTGCGCGCCCGCCAGCCCGAAGGCGAGCGTGGTTCCCGGCGACGAGGCCGTGAGGGCGCCGTTGCGCTGCTCCCTGAACTCGCCCGCCCAGGGCCGGTAGCCGATTCCGATCGACCCCATGAGGCCCGTGCCGGCCGTGAGGGTCAGGAAGCTGTTCCGAAAGCCGATCAGGCCCCGGGTGGGAATCAAGTACTCGAGACGGACGCCGCCCCTAGAGTCGTAGCTGATCTCGATCATCTCCCCGCGCCGCTTCCCGAGCGACTCCGTCACCGCGCCCAGGTGCTCCTCTCGGACATCGACCGTGAGCCGCTCCACCGGCTCCATCAGCTGGCCGTTCACCTTCTTGACGATTGCCTCGGGGCGCGACACCTCGAACTCGTAGCCCTCGCGGCGCATCGTCTCGATGAGCACCGCCAGGTGCAGCTCGCCGCGGCCGCTGACCAGGAAGCGCTCGGCCGCGTCGGTGTCCTCGACGTGCAGGCCGAGGTTGGTGTCGAGCTCCTTGTACAGACGCGCGCGCAGCTGCCGGGTCGTGGAGAACTTGCCCTCGCGTCCGGTGAATGGCGATGTATTGACGCCGAACGTCATCCTGACGGTCGGTTCGTCGATCTCGATGCGCGGAAGTGGATCGGGGGATTCGGGGTCGGTGAGGGTGTCTCCGATCGCGACCTCCTCGAGCCCGGTGAGAACCACGATGTCGCCGGCGCTTGCGGCCGGCACCGCGATGCGGTCGAGTCCGCGATAAAGGAGCGCCTGCACCACCTTGACGCGGCGCGCCTCGCCGTCTGCGCTGAGCACGGCGACCCAGTCACCCGGCGCGACGCTGCCTCGGGAGATACGCCCGATGGCCATCGGACCGGTGTAGTCGTCGTATGCCCGGTTGGCGACCAGCATCTGGAAGCCGCCCGGCTCGATGACCGGGGCGGGGATGCGCTCGATGATGGTCTTGAAAAGAGGCTCGAGGTCGGGGGCGAGGTCGTCGGCGTCGACGCCGGCGCGACCTTCCTTCGCGACTGCATAGATCACGGGGGCTTCGAGCTGGTCTGCGTCCTCGGCCAGCTCGAGGAAGAGGTCGTGGACCTTGTTCAGGGCAGCCTTCGGGTCGGCGTTCTTGCGGTCGACCTTATTGATGACCACCACGATCCGCAACCCCACCTCGAACGCCTTGCGCAGCACAAAGCGCGTTTGCGGCATCGGGCCTTCAGCGGCGTCAACGAGCAGGAGGCATCCGTCGGCCATGTTCAGCACCCGCTCCACCTCGCCACCGAAGTCCGCGTGGCCGGGGGTGTCGATGATGTTGATCGTCACGTCGCCGTGGCGGACGGAGGTGTTCTTGGCGAGGATGGTGATTCCCTTCTCGCGCTCCAGATCGTTGGTGTCCATGATCAGGGTGCCGACGTCCTGGTTGTCGCGGAAGGTGTGGCTCTGCTTCAGGAGGGCGTCGACCAGCGTCGTCTTCCCGTGGTCGACGTGAGCGATGATCGCCACATTGCGGATGTCATGCCGAAGGTTGGGCAGGGTCATTCGATGGCAGCAGGCACTATACGGACAGGGCGGTGTAGGCGGGGCGAATTACCGGCTAGTGGCTGCTGAAGGAACTTATACCCGGATTCCCTCTGCTCGAAGCGGAGCTCCGATCTCGTTCAGGAACCCGAGGAGCTCGCGGTACGAATCGAGGAACGACGTCTCGTAGTACTCGATGCCGTGCTCCCGGCAGAACTGCTTGATGATCGGCTGCGCGCGCCGCATGTTGAGCCGCGGCATGCCTGGGAACAGGTGATGCTCGATCTGGTAATTGAGCGAGCCGTACCAGAGATCGGTCACGGGGTGGCTGCGAACGTTACGTGCGGTCAGGACCTGGGTCCGTACGAAGTCCATTCGCGTCGCGCTGTCGGTTTGCGGCATGCCTTTGTGATTGGGGGCAAACACGGATGCCAGATAGGCGCCGCCGACGGCTTTGTGAATGAGCACGACCATCAGGGCCGACCATGGACCCAGGAAATACACCATCGCCGTCAGATACACGATGGCGTGCACGGCCAGGAGGCCGAGCTCGAGCCGGCGGTATCGCGACCTCTCCTTGATCAAGTAGCTCAAGCCCGTGACATGCATGCTCCACGCAAGAAAGGTCGTCAGCGGAAAAAAGAGGTATGCCTGATACATGGCGGCCAGCCTGCCGGCGCCACGTCGCGCCCGAGCTTGTTCGTCGGTATAAGCGATGGCGCCGACTTTGATATCGGGGTCGAGGTCCACATCGTTGGGGTTGCCATGGTGGCGATTGTGCTTCTGAACCCACCAGCCATAGCTCATGCCGAGCAGCAGGTCGGCGGTCACCAGTCCGACGAACGCGTTCTTCGACGCCGAGACGAACATCTGGCGATGGCCCGAGTCATGCAGCTGGAAGCCGAGCTGCCCGGAAACGATCGCGAGCCCGACCGCGGCCAGCGCCTGCGCCCAAACCGCCCCTACTGTGAACAGCGCGACCAGGCAGAAGATCATCACGACGGTGTTGCAGGTGATGCTCAGCACGTAATACGCCGGCCGCTTGTCGAGCAGGCCTGCTTCCTGGATGCGGCGCTTCAGAGCGGTGTAATCCGGCTGGTTGCCGATACCAGGCTGGCTGCCTGACTCGGATTCGGCCTCGAGAGCCATTGCCAACTACAGGAGTCCCGGGCGAACGCCAAAAAGCGTGTCAACAATTGGAGCCATGAATCGGGGCAATATACGCGATGCCATGAGGATCCGATCCCTTCGATTGAGCATTGCGTTGCTGGCGGTGTCGTGGGCGATCGGCCTGTCCAGCGCCACAGCGAATGCCGCGGAATCCTGGGTGATCAACTCGTTTCACTCGGACATCAGCATCGGGCCCACGTCGGGCCTCACCGTCATCGAAGACATCACCGTTGATTTCGGCGCTCAACAGAAGCACGGCATCTTTCGCACCATCCCGCTCCGCTACCGCTTCGACGACAGCCACGACCGCTACTACAACCTCGAGGTCATGTCGGTGACGGACGGCGCCAGGCCGGTCCCCCACTCCGACTCCATCGACAACGACAACTACGTGATCAAGATCGGCAACCCATCCGTCCAGGTGTCAGGGATGAACCGCTACGTGATCACCTACGTGGTGACAGGCGCGATGAACTCCTTCTCCGACCACGACGAGCTCTTCTGGAACGTTGACGGCGGGCTGTGGCCGGTGTCCAAGGAAAAGGTCACCGCCACTGTGCACGTCCCGGCCAATGCCTTCCAGAAGGCGGCCTGCTATCAGGGTCAGACCGGATCCAAGGAGAGCTGCACCTATGAGCAGGCTGCCTCGGCGATCACGTACGGCTCGACACGCACACTGGGGGCGGGCGAGCAGATGTCGATAGTGACGGCGCTCAACAAGGGCGCGGTCAGCGTGCCGCCGCCGATGCTCGAATCGCGGCTCCGCGTATTCCCATGGGACGCATTCGATGTCAATCCACTCACGGTCGGGCTGGCTTTGCTCCTGCTGGTCGCCGGCGTCGGCTTCGTGATCTGGAACTGGTGGTTGCACGGCCGTGACCGTGCCTACCTGACGCAGTACTACCTCACCAAGGATCCACGCGAGCATGCGGAGCCGCTGTTCAGCCACGACCCTGTCGTGGTTGAGTTCGAGCCCCCACAAAACCTACGGCCGGCTGAGCTGGGCTTGATTCTCGACGAGCGGGCAGACGCCAAAGACGTCACCGCCACCATCGTCGACCTCGCGGTCCGCGGCTTCCTCACCATTGCCGAGGTTCCCGGCAAGAAGGACTGGGTCCTCACCCAGATGCGCAATTGGGATCCTGCAGAGCTCATGCCATTCGAGAACACGATCCTGGGTGGCCTGTTCGCCGGCCGGCAGCAGGTGACCCTGTCGGACCTGAAAGGGACGTTCCACCTCGAGCTGACAACGGCTGAGAGCCAGATGTACAAGGACGCCGTGTCCCGCAAATTTTTTTCGAGCAACCCTCAGCAGTCGCGAGCCGCCTGGGGCTGTCTCGGCTTTGGTGTCCTGCTGGCAGGTGTTGCGATCGCCTACGTCCTCGGCACCCAGTTCGGCTGGGGCCTGATCGGTGGCGCGGTCGTTCTCATCGGGATCGCGCTGGCGATCTCGTTTCCTTTCATGACGCAGCGGACCGCGGCGGGCCGCGACCTGCTCCAGCACACGCTCGGCTTTCGCCTCTACATGACGACCGCGGAGAAGTACCGCCAGCAGTTTGCGGCGAAGGCCGAGATCTTCACGCAGCTGCTCCCCTACGCCATCGTGTTCGGCTGCGTGAGCATGTGGGCGAGGGCGTTCGAAGGCATCGATACCAGCGCCACCAACAGCTGGTACGTGGGCACCGGCCCCTTTCAGGCAGCTCTGCTGTCGAGCAGCCTGCAGTCGATGAACGCCAACATTTCGAGCGCGATCGCGATCAGCCCCAGCTCAGGTTCTTCGAGCGGCTTCGGCGGCGGGGGATTCTCAGGTGGCGGGGGCGGCGGTGGCGGTGGCGGCGCATGGTGAGCGGGAGGGCGTAGCCGAAATGCCGAAGCTGCGCGTCCACAATTTCTCGATCTCGATCGACGGTTACGGCGCCGGTCCGGACCAGGACGTCAACGATCCGCTCGGAGTGGGAGGGCCACTGCTCCACGAATGGGTTTTCAAGACACGCACCGGGCTTCGAATGCTTGGCAAGGAGGAGGGCGACGAGGGCATCGACGACCGTTTCATGGTGCAGGGCGATGCCGGCATCGGCGCCACGATCATGGGCCGCAACATGTTCGGACCGATCCGGGGCCCATGGACCGATGAGAGCTGGAAGGGCTGGTGGGGCGACAACCCTCCGTATCACCATCAAGTCTTCGTACTCACCCACCACGCACGTGCGGACATCCCAATGGAAGGCGGGACGACGTTCCACTTCGTCACCGACGGAATCGAGGCGGCACTGTCACGCGCTTTCGAGGCGGCCGATGGCCTCGACGTCAGGTTGGGTGGCGGCGCGGCCACGATCCAGCAGTATTTGCGCGCTCGCCTGATCGACGAGATGCACATCGCGATCGTTCCGATCTTCCTCGGCGCGGGAGAGCGACTCTTCGACCACCTCGACGGCGGCCCCACCGGTTACGAGTGCGTGGAGATGGTCAGCTCTTCGGCGGTCACGCACGCGCGCTTCGCGCGGACGAAGTAGCTCGAAACCGAATTTGGTGCCGAGAGGGAGATTCGAACTCCCACGCCCTTGCGGACATCGGTTTTTGAGACCGACGCGTCTGCCATTCCGCCACCTCGGCGCGGCCTTAATTCCCCCTTTTGGGGAGGCTCGACAATATCATTCGCCGGTGCGACTCACCGCGGCCGCCGGGCTCTGCCTGCTGCTGGCCGCCGGATGCGTCCAGGTCGGCCCGCCTGGAAACCCGGCCGCCAACCAGACGACCTCGCCGCCGGCCAGCTCGGCCGCCTCGGGACCGAGGTACTCGCAGCCACCGGTCACGCCGCCGACTGCTCCGGGCAGCAACCTGCCCGCATTCGCCTGCGCCGACTCCGGCGGGGGCAAGACCGGTGTCGCCAATGTCAACTCGGTCCGAGTCTCCTCACAGCCTGACTACGACCGCTTCGTCCTTCAATTCGACGGTCCCGTACCGACCTATACGGTGAAACGGCAGGCGAAGCCGACGTTTCCGCAAGGCGCCGGCGGCGGGACCATCACCCTCGGCGGCACCGCCGGCGTCCTGGTCCGGGTCCACTCCGCAACCGAGGCCAACACATATACCGGGTCCACCGACCTGTCTCATTCCGAGTTTCGGGTGTTGAAGGAAGCCCGGCTGACAGAGGACTTCGAAGGCTACGTCTCCTGGGGGCTTGGACTTGGGCAGCCGGCCTGCCTGCGCACGTTCACTCTCGCCAACCCTTACCGGTTGGTCGTCGATTTCACGACCGCCACGAGCTAGAGTCCGCGACCAGTGGCCATCCAGCCGCCGCCCACAACATCTGTGATACCCGGATCGACCGCGATACCGCCCGCGAAGAAAAGCGGCTGCGCCGGTTGCGGAATGGGATGCCTGGGTTGCATCGGCATGTTTGTCGTCGTGCTCCTTCTACTGGTCGGCGGAGGCTGGTACTTCTTCGTCGTCCAGGCCCAGGCCGGAGTGGCGGCGCCGGCGGCGCTGGTGGTTTTCAGCGCTCCGGTCGACGTCGGCAAGAACGACTCCGGCTATCGCACCGCCGTCCCAGGTGAGGCGCTGAGCGCCGGCAGCTCGGTGCGTACCGGCCATGCCGGGCGAGCGGCGATCCAGTTTCCGGACGGCTCCTTCATCCGGATGTCCTCCGACACCACCCTCACGGTGACCAGCGCACAGTTGAACAAGGACGGCACCTTGCAATCCGCGGGCTTGGCGCAGAAGGTCGGGCGGACGCTCAGCAACGTCCAGCACCTGATCAGCGGATCCAGCTTCCACGTCGGCGGCCATTCGGTGAGCGCCGAGGTGCGAGGCACGCAATTCGAAGTGCTGGTGCGCGCCAACGGTACCAACCTGATCAAGGTGTTCGACGGGTCGGTGAAGGTCGCCGGCACCACCACGATCACGCTCGTGGCGGGGCAGGAGGTGGATGCCGACGCGAACGGCCGGCTGTCGGCGCCGCGGTCGATTCAGGCCGACGCGCAGGACCCGTATCCGCTGGCTGCGCAGTGCGCACGCACGGTTTCGTCTGGTACGACCGCGGGCACCACGCAGACCTCGATGGGAGACACCATCTCTACCGGGCAGTCATCCGAGGTCGACTACGACTCGCCCGGCGGGCTGCTCAGCGTGGCCCTTTGCTACCCGGGCAGCTTCATGACCCTGACCATCGTCGACCCCAACGGGTCGGCCCACACCTCACGGCAGAGCTCGCGGCCGGTCCAGGGGACCATCAACGGTCCTCCGGGACGCTACCGGGCCATCGTGAAGGCCGAAGACGTTGCTGGCGGCGAGCCGTTCGCGGTCTCGTTTGCCACCAACACCCCGTGCGTGGAGGGGAACGTCGACTCGGGCGGGGTCGTTCGCCAGACGGTCAGCAACAAGCAGATCGCGGACGCCTTATCCCAATCCGGAGCGACCGGCATCAGCCTCGAGGTTCTCGGCACCTCGCCGAGCTCCGCCCGGATCTACTACTCCTCCGACCTCGGCGGCACCGCGATCTCGTGGACGATCGACTTCTACGCCGCCACCCCTAACCTCGGGGTGATCCTCACCCAGCTCACGGTTCGCGGGGTCAACGTCACGACCCAGATCGTGTCGCGCCTGCCGCAGGCGACCGGACAGCCGGGGGTATCGATCGATTTCGTGGTCGACCGCGTTTACTCATGCAGCGGCCCAGGCGGAATCATCATGGTGATCGAGGGTCATCGCTAGCCACCGGTAAGGACCGGCGGCTGCGTTGGGCCCTAAGTGGGCCCGGTTCCGCGTCCAAGGCGATATCGTTTGCGGCCATGCCCGCGGTAGCCGCCAAGCCTGCTCCCAGGCGCCGCCGAGGCCTCCCGTGGCTGCTGGCGCTGATCGTCGTGGTGCTTCTGGTGGGGGGTGCGGCGATCTGGCTGAATGTCTCTGCCTCGGCCGCCACCAACGCCGTCGCCACGCTCACCGTCTACGTGCCGGTCGCGTCGGTCGGCCACAACGGCGCTTACTCCCCGGCCAACTCCGGGGCGATGGTGCAGGCCGGCGATGGCGTCAAGACCGACGCCCGCGGCCGCGCTTCCATCCAGCTTCCCGACGGCACCTTGACCAGGCTGGCGAGCGACACCGAGATCACGCTGACCGCGGCCCACTTCGCCAAGAACGGCAACCTTCGCGACGCCTCGCTGACAGACAAGATCGGCCGCACGTTCACCAACGTCCAGCACCTGGTGAGCGGCGCGACATTCAAAGTCTCGGGACAGTCGGCGACCGCCACCGTCCGCGGCACGAAGTTCGAGGTGTATGTCAAGCCCGACGGCACCATGGTCGTGAAGCTGTTCGAGGGCGAGCTCGACTTCGACGGCAAGAACCACGTCCACCTCAGCGCCCCACAACAGGCAACCGCGGACCCGCAGGGCAACGTCGGTCCCGCGGGCCCGATCGTGCCGGAGCCAGGCGACCCGTTCGGCGCTGAGCTCGCTGCATCAGATGCGACCGGCCAGGGCACTACACCGGGCACCGAGCAGGACTTCATCGGCGCGCCACTCCACAACGGAGAGCAGCAGCAGTACACGTACAGCTTCGCGGGCGGCGGCCTGGTCAAGGCAGCCCTCGGTTATCCGGGCAGCTTGATGAAGCTCGACGTCAAAGCGCCTGACGGACATATGTACAGCAAGTCGGGCGCTTCCCCAATCGTCGTGACCATCAACAACGGACCGGCGGGCATCTACACGATCCTGGTCACCGGTGTCAGCGGGCTGGGCGTGAACGGCGAGGCACCTTTCGTCAGCGTGGCCGCGCTGGAGCCCTGCACCAGCGCCGACCTCATGCTCAACCGTGCCGTGCGCCGAGGTTTGACCTCGCACGACCTCGAGAGCAACGTCCAGGTCTCAGGTGTCTCCAACCTCAAGTTGATGGTCGTCGGCGACTCATTGGCCGGCGCGACCATCAAGGGCACGGGCACGTTCAACGGCGCCAGCTGGACCGGCACCGTGGTGTTGCTCAAGCATGGAGACGGTCTCGCGGTCGTCGCGGTCGGCGCGACTGCTTTCGGCCTCAGCGTGCCGGCCGAGCAGATCATGTCGCAGATCGGCTCGACGGTCGGTCAGGACCCGTCGAACATCGGCGTGGGTTTCGTGGTCGATCGAGTTTTCACGTGCAGCGGCGTGATCATCATCGACGGGCACACAAACGTATAAGAGGGAACCTGTCGGTTCCCTCTCATCG
>VBHB01000095.1 GCA_005880315.1 Chloroflexota bacterium
GACCTGCGTTGCTCGCCGTGATCGGGAAATTAGAGTCCATGGGAGCGGCGCTGAAGGACCTGAATGAGCGCGGGGCGCGAACAGAAGTCATCGTCGAGGCGTATGTCGTCGGTCGGCCCGACTCGGTAATTCCCCGCTTGTATCTGCACGCTGAAACCCTGCGCAGGCTGGCAGCTCTAGGCGTTCATCTTGCACTGGATATCAGTCTGCTCGAGGAAGACGATTCCTAAGACCTAGAACCAGTCCAAGCCACCTTCGGCCATGCCTGGAATGTCGGAGTGACATCGGAGGCGAGGTCGATGGT
Source organism: Chloroflexota bacterium (assembly GCA_005880315.1). GTDB lineage: Bacteria > Chloroflexota > Dormibacteria > Dormibacterales > Dormibacteraceae > UBA10449. The sequence continues at coordinate 305 of VBHB01000095.1, forward strand.
GCGGCGGAGAGGAGTTGAACCTCCACGACCTTGCGGTCACTAGCTCCTGAAACTAGCGCGTCTGCCATTCCGCCACCGCCGCGTCTTGGGGCGAGCGAGAAGTATACCGAGGGCCCTTCCGAGTCAGGTCGCGCCTGATCTAATCAGGTCCGCGCGGGAGTCTTTGGAATTCGGTGGCCGGGGGGATGGCCAGCATGCGGCCGTCATCGCTTCGCACGAGCTGCCACTTGCCCTCATGGACCAGCCAATGATGGCGATGACACAAAAGGACCAGGTTGGAGAGATCGGTCGACCCGCCATGGGTCCAGTGCACGACATGGTGCGCGGCGCTCGATTTTGCCGGCCGATCGCATCCTCCCGGCCAGCGGCAGTGACCGTCGCGGGCGTCGAGCGCGCGACGCGCCGGCCCGGAGACGGTCCGCTTGGAGCGGCCGACGTCGATCACGGTGGAGTCGGAGCCCAGAAGGATGCGGGTGATCGAGCTGTCGCAGGCCAATCTCTCCACCGCCTTGGCCGAGATCGGCAGCGAGAACTCCATCTCCGCCGCCGGCGCACCACTGAGACCGAGAAGCGTCTCCAGCGAAGTCGTGACCTGGAGATTCGGCCTGTCCAGCGCGTTCATCGAGAACTCGACCAGCGCATCCGCCAGCCGCCGAGGATAGCGACGACGGTCGTCCTTACCCATTCGCTTGGCGAGCGGCTCCAATGCCGTGCGCAGCGCCGCACCTCCGACCTTGTCGAGAGTCCCGCTCACCGCGACCAGACCGTCATCGGTATCGGTCAAGGTCAGCTCTCTCATTTCCACGCTCTGGACCTCTTCCTCGACGACCCCCTCGGGGTCAGCCGCATGACGGGCATGAATGCAGGTCTCGCGGAACTTGGCCACGCCTTCCTTGCCCGCGTGGCGCAAGAGGGTGGTCTCGTCGAGGCGGTCGCCGACCTTGGCCGAGGTGTTGGCGATTTGCGCGAAGTGTGCAAAGCCGATCTCGCCGGCCTCCACCGCCGCCACGCTCTTGTCCAATCGCTCCAGCTCCTCGCCGGCGCAGATCCGGGCGGAAACGGCGCCGCCGGACATGTGGCACATCGCCTTGATGCAGGCGAAGGGACTGACGAAGCCCTGAGCGTCGTACTCGTCGGTCTGGGCGAACCTGGCCGCGACCACCGACCAAACCAGCTCGTCCTGGTCCATCTGGACCCGACGACGGACGAGATAATCGATCATCTCGGCGCCGGTCTCGAGCGCAAGTGCCCCCTCCCCACCTTCCATGCTTCGCATTATACGAACATTCGTTTGTAGGTCAAGTAAATGTGCGCACTAATTTCAAAAGACGGAAGCTTGACCCCACCCGGCCGCATGCGCGGCCGGCCTCCCCCCAAAACCGGGGAGGCGAGTCCTGTCAATCACTCATAGCAAGCAGTAGGCCTCCGGGCCTTACCCAAACGCCTTCTTCCCCAGTCCTTCGTCAGCTCGTGATGAACAACGTGTGCCAGGCCGCCTCGACGAGCTCGGGCGAGAGGGCGGGCTGTACGCCGCGCGCCGATGACACGTCCACGAGCCGCTCGAGCAGGTCGCGCGCGTGGTTGCCGCGCAGCGGCCGGCCGCCATACAGCGACTTGATCATCTCGAGCGCGTTCCCGTCCGGCGGAATCGTCAGCCGCTCCCGCTCGCGCTCGAAGATGCGCGTGAACATCTCCCAGGTCGGGTCGGGCATGAGCACCTTGTAGGCGAGCCGGCGCAGGTAGGCCTCGTCCAGCAGCTCGGCCGGCTTGAGGTTGGTGGACAACGCCAGCTGTGCCCAGAACGGCACCTCGACCTTGCGGCCGCTGGCGGATAGGTTCATGTAGTCGATCTCCTGCTCGAGTGGAACGAGCAGGCGGTCGAGGATCTGCTTCGGCGAAACGCGCTGCCTCCCGAGGTCGTCAATCAGCAAGACCCCACCGTTGGCCTTCACCTGCAGCGGCGCGCCGTAGGTGCGGCTGCCGTCCTCCCAGGTGGGGTCGAACATCTCGATCTGGAACTCTCCGCCCACCTGTACCAACGGCCGCGCCACCCGGCGCCACCGCCGGTCGGCGGGCTGATTGGCCTCCAGGCGATGAAGCGCGGGATCGAAGACGGTCATCACCTCGCCGCCGCCGATGTCGAGCGCCATCGGGACGACGATCGGGCTGCCCAGCAGACGGGGGATGCGGCGGGCGAGCGAGGTCTTGCCATTGCCCGGCGCGCCATAGATGAAGATCGACGAGCGCGAGTTGACCGCCGCCCGTACCGCTTCGGTCACCCCCGGCGCGAGCTCGATGCCGGCAAGCGCGGCCGTGACCCGCGTCAGGTCGAGCGTCCCTGGCTTCGCGGCGTCAGCCAGCACCGCTCTGTACTCGCGCAGCGACACCGGCGCCGGCCCGGCGTAGCGCGTGCCCGCACGCGCGATCTCCTCGCTGCGCGTCCGCCCTTGCTTGGTCAGGGAATACGTCATCCGTTCCGGAAGCGGGCGGCCGAGCCACGGCCCCTGCTCGTTCGCCAGCCCCAGCGCGTCCAGGAAGTTGGCGCTGGTCAGCAGCTTGAGCACCGGCTCGACCGACACGAACGGCAACGCCAGCATGTCGGCCACCTCGTAGCCGGTGAGGCGCGTCGCCGTCGAGGCGAGCCGCAGAACCATGCCCTCGACGAGGGCTCGATTGATCTCGGGCGGGGGAGGCGTGCCGAGCTCAGGGCTGGTCGACGGCGTCGCCGTCGGCGGCGGCATCGGCTGGGGCTCGTCCACGTGCTCGAGAATCGCCGCGAAGAGCTTCTTGCCGAATCGCGCGCGGTCCGCGTGGTCCGGAGGCTCGCCCTCGCGGCGCCGGCTGATCCAGTTCGGCACCTCTTTGAACACCACCGTGTTGCCGATCAGCAGCTGCACCATGTCAGGCTCGGCCGTGGTCACCCGCACAGCGATGCGCACCAGGTAGCCCTGGCTCTTCAGCGCCGACCAGCTCCGCTCCCAGGCAACCTCGTTGCGACCCGACCACGTCTGGCGGACGGTCCGGTCGCGCGCCAGTGTGACGTCCTTGCGGTTCTGGTATCGGCGGCGCACGAGCTCGGTCACGTCTTTGTCGACGTCTTCGGCCACCAGCGCCGCCAGCGGCAGCGCGCGGTCGTCCACCGCCGGCCGGTTCTTGATCTCGAAGATGGTGTTCGCGGTCGGCGCCAGCGCGCGGATGACGCTTGCGTGGCGCGGGCAGAACGGGGTGCGCTCGATGAACTGGATGTGTCGCCTGCACCACCAGCTCTTGCACTCGCGGCCGGTGAGGTCGCGGTACGCGCATGCCCAGCCGCGACGCTCGCCGCAGTCGACGAAGGTGCAGACGCCCGGCGGCTTGGGGCCGTCAGTGCGCTGGGGGATGGCGACCTGCGGTTCCGTGATCAGCTGTACGGGGCCCGAGTTGTCGGTTGACGACATTCCATCCGCGGGCGGCTGTGCAACCCCGGGCTTGGGCATGTAGTGGAACGCGCCCGAGAACTCCTCGCAGGTCTGGAAGCGCTGCGAACGATCCTTGGCGGTCGCCTTCCAGATGATCTCCATGATCGGCGAGGGGATGGCGGTGGACGCTCGCGGCCGGTCGAACACCTGCGAGTGCAGCACAGCCGGGAGCGGACCAGTGAACGGCGGCTCGCCGTGCAGCAGCTCGTACAGAATCATGCCCAGCGAGTAGATGTCTGAGGCCTTGTCAACGGCCTCGCCCTTCACCTGCTCGGGCGCCATGTACGCCGGCGTTCCGACCATGCTTCCGGTGGCCGTCAGGCGGTGCTTGTCATCGATCAGCTTGGAGATGCCGAAGTCGAGGATCTTTGTCTTCCCACGGTTGGAGATGAGGATGTTGTCGGGCTTGAGGTCGCGGTGGACGATCCCGAAATCGTGGGCGACGCCGACCGCCGACAGCAGCTGCTGCACCAGGTCGACCGAGACGTCGACGCTGAACCGGCCGTACTCATCCAGCCACGACCGCATCGACCGGCCGTCGACCCACTCCATGACGATGAACAGGACGGGCCCGTCTTCGTCGAAGTCGTAGACCCGGACGATGCCGGGGTGGTTGAGAGAGGCTACCGTGGCCGCCTCTCTGTGGAAGCGCTGACGGAAGCTGAGGTCGCCCGAGTACTGCTCGGCCAGCACCTTGATCGCCACAGGGATGTCGAGGCGCGGGTGTGTGCTGCGGTACACGACGCCCATGGCGCCACGTCCGAGTTCGGCTTCGATCGGGTATCGCCCGAGTTGTGTAGTGCTCACCTTGGGTTTGCGGGGCACAAAGTATGCCCGACGGCACGCGGCAAACTAGCCGATAAACCGCACCGAAAAGCCCCGGCTGGGTCTAGCTGAACACCGAGAGCGGCATGTAGAAGGAGACGCCGAAGTTGGGCTGGTCCACGATCTGGCTGATCCGGAGGTCGCCTGCCAGGCTGCACAGGATGTACGCGTCTTCCCGACTCAGGGAGTGGTCGGCCTGCAGCCAGGAGATCGTGTCGCGAACGGCGTTGCGCGAGTTCTCCATGAGGTCGGGGCCCAGGGCGCAAACCGCATGGTAGCCGGCGGCGTCGCTCCTTGGCTGTAGGGGCTTGGGAGGCGTGAGGAAGTGGTAGCTCCACGGCCGCAGCCGGCCGCCTTTCACCACTCCGAACCGGAGTGAGAATGACATCGGACATTCGATCCCGGTAACGCAGACCTCACCGTCTCCCTGCGCCGCATGGCAGTCGCCCGCGGAGAACATGCCGCCGGGAACGAAAACTGGGAGGTACAGCTTGGTGCCGGCGGTCAGGTGCCGGGTGTCGATGTTGCCGGCGCCTTTGGTCGGGGGCAGGACGTCATGCCGGCCAGGTTCGTCTGTGGCCACGCCCATGGTCCCGCAGAAAGGCGCGATCGGGATGCGGATGTCGCTCCGCAGGTCGGCGGTGGTCCTGTCGCCGAGGTCGAAGTACCTTACGTAGGGATTGGGGAAATCGGAGGCCAGCAGCCCGAGGCCGGGCAGGATGGCCGACCAGCCCCACGACCCTGGCTTGAGGCTGAGGATCTCCACCTCCAGCGCGTCGCCCGGCTGGGCTCCCTTGACGAAGACCGGTCCGCCGAGCGGATACAGCTTGTCGAAATCGAGCGCCCCGAGCTTGGAGGCGTCGTCCCCCTTCTTCAGCTGGCCTGACGTGACCTCCTCGGTGTCGAAATTGACGATGTCCCCCGACTCGATCTCGACCGCGGGGGGCAGCGAGTTGTCCCACTTGTAGTGGAAGGTGTCATGAGCGATCGAGTGTTCCCGCACGCCTGTCTTTGCCATCACTTCCTCACCACCGGAGCCGCGCTCTCTTTGATCGGCGCCGCGCTCGCGCGCAAAACCTTCTTGTCGAACTTGCCGACCGAGGTCTTGGGGACCTCGTCGATGAACCGAATCTCGTCGGGCAGCCACCACTTGGCAACCTTGTCCTTGAGGAAGTCGATCACCTCCTCCTGCGTGACCTGGCCCTTGAACTCGGGTTTGGTCACCGCGTAGGCGACCGGTCTCTCGTCCCACTTCGGGTGGACGAGACCGATCACGGCGGCTTCCATGATCTTGGGGTGGGCCATGATCGCGTTCTCGAGCTCGACCGATGAGATCCACTCGCCGCCCGACTTGATCACGTCCTTGGTGCGGTCGACGATCTGGATATAGCCCTCTGGCGTGACGCGGGCGACGTCGCCGGTACGGAACCACCCGTCCTCGGTCAGCTTGCCGGGGTCGTAGCCGTTGTGATAACCACGTGCGATCCACGGCCCGCGGACCTGGATCTCCCCGAACGCGACCCCGTCCCACGGCAGCTCTTCGCCGGTCGCAGCGTCGCAGATGCGCAGCTCCACGCCCGGCACGATGACCCCCTGGGTCAGGCGCGCGTCGAGCTCGTCCTCCGGTTTGGTATCACCACGGGGTCGGGCGACGCTGCCGAGCGGCGAGGTCTCGGTCATGCCCCATGCATGCAGCATGCGCAGGCCGACCGAGTCCATCGATTCCATCAGTGAACGCGGGATCGCGGAGCCGCCACAGATCACGCTCTTCACCTTCGGCAAGCGTCGTCCGCTCTCCTTTAGATAGGCGGCCGTATTGATCCAGATCGTTGGCACTCCGGCGAGGATGGTGGCGCCTTCCTCCTCGGCCAGGTCGACGATGGACTTGGCGTCGCCCATGAAGCGGTCGGGAAACAGGACCTTGCTGCCCGCCATGCCGCAGGCGTAAGGAAGGCCCCAGCTGTTGGCATGGAACATCGGCACGATCGGAAGCACGGTGTCCTTTTCGGTCAGGCCGAGGTTATCCGTCTGCAGCACGCCCATCGTGTGGATGAACTGGGAGCGATGCGAGTAGACGACCCCTTTGGGGTTGCCGGTGGTGCCAGACGTGTAGCACATGGCCGCCGCCATCCGCTCGGAGATCTTGGGCCACGGATAGTTTTCGCTTTCGGCGGCCAGCGGGGTCTCGTAGTCGAGCAGCTCGCCGAGCCCGTGGTCGGTGGGAACCGGGGTCCCGTTGCCCATGAGGACGATCGTCTTGATGCTGGGGATCTTGCCCACCAGCGGTTTCAGGATCGGGAGCAGCGTCTGGTCGACGAAGAGGACCTTGTCCTCGGCGTCCTTGACGATGAACTCGAGGTGCTGCGGAAAGAGGCGGAGGTTGAGCGTGTGCAGCACGGCGCCCATGCAGGGCACCGCGTAGTAGAGCTCGAGGTGGCGGTAGTTGTTCCACGCGAGGGTGGCCACCCGGTCGCCAGGCTTGACGCCCAGCCGCTTGAGCACGCCGGCGAGACGGTTGACGCGGCGGACGATATCTCCGTTGGTGGTGCGGTGCAGCCCCTGCTCTTGCTTGGTGACCACCTCTTTCTTCTGGTGCAGGCGCTCCATTCGCCATAGCACGTGCTGAATAGAGAGCTCGTAGTCCTGCATCAAGCCTTCCACGGCCCAACCTCCAGCAAGAGATGTCCTGGGGCAGCGTCTAAAAAGTCGATGGTAAGCCTGACCGGGTTAGGATGCACACCTATGCCCCGCTGGGGTCGCGCGGACCTCCACATGCACACGACCGTAAGCGACGGATGGCCGACGCCCTCCCAGCTCGTCGAGCACGCCGCTCGCCGAGCCGGCCTCGACCTGATCGCGATCACCGACCACGACACCATCGAAGGCGCCCGCCGCGCGGCCGACTATGCGGCCCGGCGGACCAAGCTTCACGTGATCGTGGGCGAAGAGGTCTCGAGCCGCGACGGCCACATCATCGGTCTCTTCCTCGATCACCGGGTCAAGCCCGGGCTGTCCGCCGCCGCCACCATCCATGCCATCCACGAACAGGGCGGGATCGCCATCGCGGCGCACCCGTTCTGGCGGACGCAGCGGCAGGTGCGCACCGGGAACCCCGTGCATGGAGTGGGCTGGCTGGCGGCAGAGCTCGCTTTTGACGGGATCGAGGTGGAGAACGCGACCCCGGGCTTCTACCTCTTCAATCAGCTTGCGCGACGCCTGAATCTTGGCCTGGGAGCGGCGGAGCTCGGAGGCTCCGACGCGCACATCGTCGACGCTGTCGGCCGCGCCTTCACTGAGTTCCCCGGCAAGACGCCGGCCGAGCTGCGCAAGGCGATCGAGACGGGGAAGACGCGCGCCGGACGCCGGCGGTACCAGGCGGTCGGGCTAGTTCGGTACGCGGCCTGGGGCCTCAACCACCAGCGCTACGTCGTCGCGGTCTGAACGCTCGGGCCTAGCGCATCCAGCCGCGACCGCGGCGAACCAGCAGGTAGATCCCGAGCAGGATGAGCAGTAAGGGCCACAGCACGTCGCCATTGATGAAGTCGATCAAGCCCAGGTTGCGAAGCAGGTAGTAGGCGCCGACCACCAGGAGCGCCGCGCCCCAGAACCAGCCGCCACCCCACCAGTTCCACGGACCGAACCAGGGGTAAGGCCCGTAGAAGCCCGAGTGTCGCTGACCGCGCCAGTAGTCGTGCGTTTGATGGCGCCATGCACGCCACTCGTCACGAGACGCGTCTGGACTTGGCTGCGGTGGCGGTCCGGCGGTCGTCGGCGGCGGGACTTCGGCGGCCATCGACTCGGATGGTACGCCTGGAAGTGACGGGCGATTCCGCACGTCTGACGTCAGGCGGTCGCTTGCAAACGCCTCAATCAGTACGTTTGACGCCAAACGTGCCTTAGCCCAGCCTGCTGACAGCGATTGGGTTCAATAGGATGAATGTGCGCCCGCTTAGCTCAATGGATAGAGCGCCTGACTTCGGATCAGGAGGTTGCGAGTTCGAGTCTTGCAGCGGGTACCAGGTCCTTGCTCCGCGGTCGCCGTCGTTCTACAGCATCCCCTCGACCATGCGATCCAGGCGCTCGGCCTGGAGGTGGATGTCGGCTGCCAACCGGCGCACGTCGGCGTCGTACGCGCGGTCCGCTTCATTCACCTGGTCGCTCAACCGCTGGATCCCGGTCAACGCCGTCTTGAACTCCCGGTTCAGCGTGGTACGGGCTCTCTCGATGTCGGTCATCATCTCGAGGAATTCCCTGCGCTCGATGATCATGTTCAACGTCAGCAGGATCGCCAGGGCAGCGGTCATGGACGACATGAACAGATCGACCTCGTGCCCCGAGAGGGACGCATAGACGTCACCAGCCGAAGCCAGGAGCAGGGTCATCCATGGCAGGGCGAGCTGCCAGAGATCGAGTGGAGCTTGCTGGGTCGCAGGCTTGGGTGGGGCCGTCGGGTAGACGGCGGCCAGCGCGATCAGCAGGAAGCCCGCAAACCAACCGGTGTCGATGATGTTGCCCACCGCTCCGAACGCGCCTTGGGCGTTGAGGTAGGCGAAAGCGCTGTCGGCTATCGAGTAGGAGGCGACGCCGGCGAGCAGGAAAGCCATCCTCCCGGCCTGCTGCTGGTTGGCCCGCCGGATGGCGAGAATCAGGATCGTGCCGATCAGGATGTCGCTGACCGGATAGGCGAGGTCGAGAATCTTGGTGCTGCTGCTGGACTGCCATACGTCCTTGAGCCCGAACGCCCACGCGGTCGACGTCAAGGCGATAGCGACGATGACGCCGTCGAACCAGACGCGCCAGCGTGCAGACGTCCCTCTCGCGTCGCTCCAGAAGGCGCGAATACCGACGAACGCAAACGGTACTGCCGCCAGGAATCCAACGTCTGCCAGCGACGGGTAGGGCACCTGCACCCCCATCCCGACTTCGTAAATCGACCAGACGACCTCGCCCGCCGCCCAGAGGCCCGCTGAGGTGCCCATCAGCGCCCAGCCGAGCCGGTCCTTTCCGCGGGCTCGGCTGGCGGCCCAGGCACACGCGGCCGAGGCAATCGCCGCCGCCACCGCCTCTCCTATGTCGTCGATCGCCGTCACGGCATGCGGCCCGAAGAAGACAGTTCGAATGTTCAGCGCGTAGGCGACGGAAATCAGCGCGACTGCCGTCGCTGCGATGACGAAGGTATTTCGCCGGCCGTCCATCGCCATCCAAGCGCGCATCTGAAGACTGAAGTTAAGCAGCCGTTGCGGCAGATTCATCCATCTAATCGACAACCGCTGAACATGCGAGGCGACGTCGCCGGGTACTTGACCTGAGGGATCCTTCGGTAGAATCACCGGCGCAGCCGGGCGGCTGGCGGAACTGGTAGACGCGCACGTTTGAGGGGCGTGTGAGGTAACTCATCCGGGTTCGAGTCCCGGGTCGCCCACTTGAATTCGACGGGCTTTCCATAACGCGAACCGAAGGCGCCGGTCCGCAGCAGCAAAGTTAGACCTGGGTTAGGGCTTCAACCGCTGCTCGGGTCTCGGTCGTGTTCCAACCGAGCTTGCGGCGCTTGACGAGCGCATCCGATGCTTGAAGTACCCTCGCCAGCGCTTCAGCGACAAGCTTGGGAGGGTTTGCCGACGCGGCGACCTCCCGAGGTATCTCTACAGTTGATCCGAGGACCTGCTCAGCCCGGATCTCAATTTTCACGCGCTCGCGCTGCTGCTCAGGCGACGATATGTCACCGCCTACGTACCAAATCACGATCAGGCTCGCTGCTCCCTGCGAGCGGTCTGGAAGTTCGCGGGCACGCTTCCAAACTATGTCGAGGTAATCGCGCAGGCCCTTGTTATCCGCGCACTGCCCGCCGGAGATCATCCCGAAGGACAGGGGCTTGCGGACCTTGACGTCTGCTTGGCGCGGTGGTTCGCCTGCGAGCGGCACAACCCGCTCGACGTCCTCGTCCCCGCCACGAGTCCTGACTGTGGCGTAAGAGCCGTTGCGCAGGAGCTCGTGGGGGATCATCTGCACGACCTTATGTAGGAGTTCGTCAGGATCTCCCCTAGGCACCAAGTGCACCAGGAACTCGCCTTCGCCTATGTCGTTGCCGTCGTACTCCTCGCCAAAACGATTGTCGATCGCCTCGTCAAGCCGGAACAGGGCGTCGCGTTCCGCGGCTGCGCCGCTTGCTTCATCGGAGAGGCGCAGATGTACCAGCAGGTCGACTCGTGGCTTAGGCACCGCCACCTCGCCATCGGAGTTCCTCTCCCCGCCTGCGCCGATCCATGAATTCGGTGAAGGACTCAGCCTGCAGGATGGCCTCGCTCCAGTCGGTTGACACAAGGTTGACCAGGATCACGGTTGGTGGGTTCTGTCTGAAGTCGAAGGCGATTGCCTCGCCTCCGCCGTCGGAGCCGATGTGGATTAGTTCCGGCTGATGCGCGAGATGCCCGTGGATCTCGTTGAGCTCGATCACTTGCTCGATTGTGTAGAGGGAGAGGTAGACATCGCCAAACCACTTCGCGAGGCCGTTCTCAGACCTAAGGAAGGTGCGGTAGTCGTCGGGGAAGCGTTGGCGGAGCCGATTCTCGGCGGCCTCGATCGCCGACTCGGTAGCGCCAGCGTCGAGATCGGTCATATTTCAAGCTAGTTTGATGTGTGGACCTTGGACGGTCCATTGGTTCGCGTTACGGAAACTACGGCCCACCACTATTGGCGAGCCTTTCCATAACGCGAACCACGCCTACAGGTCCAGTACTCGTCTCAATCCAGAGTCGACGTCCTGCATTAATGCTCGAGGCAACTTGCCGACCCTGGAGCCCAGGTCCGACCGGTCGACCGTCTGGAGCTGAGTGACGTTGGCAACCGATTCTCGGCCCACCCCGGCGACGCCCTTGGCAATCAACACGTTCCCAGGGGCTGCTGCCCATTTCACGTTGGAGGTGATACCCACGACAGAGACTGTTCGCAGGGCGGAGCGGTTTACGAAGTCAGCGGATATGACCAAGACCGGACGCCTCAACGCTGGCGCCGAACCTCTTGGCGAGCCGAGGTCAACCCACCAGATCTCTCCGCGGCGGACTACCAATCCGAGCGAGCCAAGCCGCGACGCGACGCTGCTTTGCCGAATTCGTCTAGGCCGGTGTCGACTTCTTGGCAAACTCGGTTGAGCTCTGCGGTTAGGTCCTGGTCGGACTCCTGTTCGGCCATGAAGCGTGCGAGAGCTTCGGCATAAACCCGGCTGCGGGGAATCCGTCGGCGTCTTGCGTACTGCTCCGCGGCCTCATAGATCCGGTCGGGAATCGAAACGGCTGTCTTCACAATCGAAGTATAACTCTTCCTACCGCCCATGCCTGTCACGTGGCAGGTGGATCGGCGAAGCGACGACTGTCAGTTGGTTCGCCTTACGGAAATTAGCGCCCCCGCCGTCCTTTTCGAAACGCAAGTCAAGTCGTGGCCGGCGGATCGAAGGTTCCGCGAAGAACCCCCTCAACGAAGCCGGGGGGTGGCCGGTAGCTATGCGCTACGACATAGTGGTAGATCATCGTTGGGGCGGTCCAGCGGATTCCCGATGGCTCCGTGACGCGCACTTCCCCGTTTCCGAGCCAGGCTTTTAGCCCATTCCGCTCCTCGAAAATATCTAGAACTCGCCAACCGCTCGGCGCCGCCGCATCGCGAACGGCTTCGGGTCCGCAAAACTCGCAGAAGTGGTAACCGCGCATCTTCGCGACGACATTCGAACGGCAGGCTGCGAACAGCCGGTCGCAGAGGAGCTCATGTTCACCGGGTTCGCCAGTGGGCCCTTGGTCGAAAGGATGGGCGGCGTTCAGCCAGCCGGCGGCCAGCAAATGATCTTGCGGGTCACTGTATGTGCTCACGCTGCCATCGGGTTGAAAGGTCAAAGTCTCCGAACAGGATGCCAGAAGGGAATTGACACCGACGTTTGTGCTTGACAATCAGCGCAAACAGATCGGAAGCCCTGTCACAGTCAGACCTTGATTCGCGTTACGGAAACTACGGCCCACTACCATTTCGGACATCGGTTCACCGTTTAGCTGGAGGGCTGAAGAGATGGTCAAGCTAGTTGTCGCCTACCGGCATCCCACTGACGTTGAAGAATTCGAGCGACGGTACAAGCACGAACATGTCGCGATGGCGCGTCGCATTCCGCACATGTCGAAGATCGAGTTCGGCAAGGTGGCGGGCATGATGGACGGGTCCAAGGCGCCTTACCACCGCATCGCCGAGCTGTACTTCCCGAACCCGGGTGCGATGGGTCAGGGAGCTTCGAGTGCAGAGGGCCAGGCTGCCGTCAAGCACGCTGCGGACATCGCCTCCGGCGGCCTCGATGCGATGGTGGTGGAGGTCGAGGAGTAACCCGGGAGCAACGGACGGATCTCGCCATTCGGGCGCGGTTGGCAGCGTTCCGCGAGATTCGTGCGCGATTCGGGCCCAAATGGTCGGCAAACGCCCGGGTCTTCGTCGGTCCCAGCAATCAAACTAACTTCGTGACCGACGAGAAGGAGCTCGACCCGGCAACCGAGTTCCGGCAGCTCTACGACCAGCAGTACCTCTCGGTCTACCGCTCCATCCGTGGTGTGGTCCTGGATGCGGCCGCCGCCGAGGACCTCACCCAGGAGACCTTCGTCCGTGCCTACCGCGCCCGCCACCGCTACACGCCCACCGCGCCACCTGGCGCGTGGCTGCGACGCATCGGCATCAACCTCGCGATCTCGTACCTCCGGCGCCAGAAGCTCGCCCGGGTGCTGCCCGCGCGCCTTTACATGGCGCCGGATCGCAGGGACTACGACCGCGCGGAGGCACGTGATGTTGTGACCAAGGCGATGACCGCGCTCAGCCCCAAGCTCCGGGCGGCAATCGTCCTCCACTACTACGACGGCCTGACCCGTGAGGAGATCGCCTCGGTGCTCGGAGTGCCGGCCGGGACGGTGGCGTCCCGGATCGCGAAGGCGGTGGCGATCATGAGGAAATCGATAGGGAGCGATCAGGATCTCGGGCCGGAGCGTTCGACTAGTGAAGGTGCCCTACGTGGAAGATAAACCCACACAGGAAGGGTTTCGTACGCCCTCGGAAGCTGACCTGGGCCGGATGATCCGGACCACGGTCGAGTCGTGGAAGCCGCGGCGCGGTCCCGATTGGTCGGATGTCCTCATCCGGCTCGCCAACTCGGGACCGCCGCCCTGGCTCCTCTACACCGCGGCGAGCGCTGCCCTGGTCGTGATCCTGCTGGCGGCGTTCCTGATCGGCTCGGCGCTGCAGATCGGCGCCCTCGGACCGCAGCCGGTCAACGCGACCCTGCACTAGGCCGAGAAGAAAGCCACCTCTTCGCCCAGACCCTTCTCGCGCGCGGCGGGTATGACCGTGGACGCAGCCGCCAGGTCCCAGAGCGCCAGGCCGTGCGACTCGAACAGAGTGATCCCCGGCTCGGTCGGGGGACGCCACTTGCCGGCGAGAACGGAACCGAGCTCGGTCGCGCCGCCCCAGTCGAACTTACCGGCCGCCTTGGCCATGAGCAGGTCTCCGCTCTCCAGCTGGGCCGCGGCGAGCTGGTCGACGATGACGCTCTGCGCGCGGGACACCAGGTCGACTGGGATCTCCATCTTGCTGGGGAAGTTCGACCCGGCGCAGATCACAAGCGCGTCGGCCTTGACCCAATCAGCTTCGAGGACGGGCTCGGTGCTGGTGGTCATCGTGACCACGATGTCGGCACCGCGCACCGCGGCCTCGGCGGATTCCGCCGCGGTGACGTGGATGCCGAGAGCGGCTTGACGGTCGCGCGCGAAGGCCGCTCGCTTCGCCCCATCGCGGCCGAATACGCGTAGCTCGCTGATCTCGCAGACGCGGGATAGGGCAAGGGCTTGTGTGGTTGCCTGGTATCCGGTGCCGATCAGCGCCACCACGACCGGCGTGTGCGGCCTGAGCGCTCTCGCCGCCACCGCGCTCGCGGCCCCGGTGCGGTAGGCGCCCATGTAGTCGGCCTCGATCAGCGCTTGCAGGCTGCCGTCGAGCGCGAATGTGGCAACCAGGAAGCGGACCTTACCGGCGGTCACGGAGTAGGCCTTGAGTCCGGTGCAGCCGCCTCCCGGGTAGGACGCGAACATCACGTTGAGAAGACCACCCGGCGCAAAGGCCCGCCGGCGTGGCTCGTTCTGAGCCGTGCCCTCACCAAGCTCGTGCATGGCGCGGTCCACGGCCGCGATCACGGCATCCATGTCCACGACCTGCCGGACGTCGCCCTCGCGCAGCACTAGGGTCACGGCGGGGAGAATAGCGGGACTCATGACTTCAGGTTCTCTCAACGTTGGCTTGATCGGGCTGGGCACGGTTGGCGGCCAGGTCGCCGACCGGCTGCTGACATGGCAGCCGCAGCTGGCCCGCCGCGCCGGCATCGAGCTCTGCCTGAAGCGCGTGCTCGTGCGCGACGTCAACAAACCGAGGGCCGTGACGGTCCCGAACGAGCTCTTGACCGCCGATCCAAACGAGCTGCTCGACGACCCCTCGATCCAGATCCTGGTCGAGGTCGCGGGCGGCGACGAGCCCATGCACGGTTATCTGGAGAGGGCGATCCGCTCCGGCAAGCACGTCGTCACCGCCAACAAGGTCGTGATGGCCAAACACGGGCCCGAGCTGCTGGACCTCGCCGCCGAGCGCAACGTCGATGTGTACTTCGAGGCCGCGGTCGGTGGCGGCATCCCTCTCATCAGCACGTTCCGCACCGACCTCCAGGCCAACCGCATCGAGCGGGTTACGGCGGTCATCAACGGCACGACGAACTACGTGCTCGGGCGAATGTCGGCCAGCGGGCTTTCGCTTGACGAAGCCGTGCGCGAGGCCCAGGCGGCAGGTTTCGCGGAGGCGGATCCCACCGACGACGTCGGAGGATTCGACGCCACCTACAAGCTCGCGATCCTGGGCTCGATCGCCTACGAGATCAAGATCCGCCCAGGTGACGTCTACCGCGAGGGAATCGAGAAGGTCGAGCCGGTGGACTTTCGATATGCGCGAGAGCTCGGATATGCAATCAAGCTGATCGCGCACACGCAGCGCCATCCCGGACGCGTCGAGGCACGGGTGCACCCGGCGATGGTCGCGCTCGATCATCCGCTGGCCCAGGTCGAAGGCGCCAACAACGCGGTCTTCGTGGAAGGCGACCTCGTCGGGCAGGTGCTGCTGGTGGGACAAGGCGCCGGGGGTCGACCGACCGCATCAGCGGTGGTCGGAGACCTGATCGATCTCGCCCGGTCCATTCGCCGCGGCGTGCAGAGCCGGCCGTCGTTCAGTTTCGACGATCGCATCGGCGTGATCCCGATGGGCGAGGTGAAGACGCGCGCTTACTACCGCGTCCGAGTCGACGACCGCACTGGCGTGCTGGCCGCCCTCGGTCAAGTGTTCGCCGAAGAGGGCGTCAGCATTTCCAGCCTCATACAGAAGGACGCGTGGGTGGATGAGCAGACGGCGGAGCTGGTGGTGACGACGCACCCTGCCCCTGACGCGAGCTTGCAGAAGGCGCGAGACCGGATCGCGCAGCTCCCGCCGGTGCATGCGGTGTCCTCGTTCCTTCGCGTCTTTTAATAGATACGTTGGGTCTTTGCTGATGGGAGTAATCGCTCGCTACCGCGACTATCTCCCCATCGGGCCTTCGACCCCTGAAGTCGATTTGCAAGAAGGCTCGACACCTCTCGTGCCCAGCCGAAACATCGGCCGCGCCCTTGGCCTAAGCCGCCTGTTCTTCAAATACGAGGGGCTGAATCCGACCGGCTCTTTCAAGGACCGGGGCATGGTCGTCGCGGTGGCCCGGGCGCTCGAGGCGGGAAGTCGCGTCCTCGTCTGCGCATCCACCGGCAACACATCCGCCTCGATGGCCGCTTACGCCGCGCGCATGGGGGTTCGGGCCATCGTCGTCGTCCCGTCCGGGGAGATCGCCATGAACAAGGTCTCCCAGGCGCTCATGTACGGAGCCAAGGTGGTGGCGCTCAAGGGCACGTTCGACACCGCGCTCGATGCGGTGCGCGACCTCGCGAACCGCTACCCCGTCGCCCTGATGAACTCCGTCAACCCCGACCGCCTGCAGGGCCAGAAGACGGCTGCGTTCGAGATCGTCGACGTGCTCGGTGACGCGCCCGACTACCTCCTGCTGCCCGTCGGGAACGCCGGCAACATCACCGCGTACTGGAAGGGCTTTCGCGAGTACCACGCCGCCGGCCGCTCCACCCGCCTGCCGCGCATGGTCGGCGCCCAGGCCGAGGGCGCGGCGCCGATCGTGACCGGGCACCCGATCGCCAATCCGCGCACCGTCGCCTCGGCGATCCGCATCGGCAACCCCGCGTCGTGGGAAGGCGCGACCAGCGCGCGCGACGAATCGGGCGGCCTGGTCGCCGCGGTCACCGACACCGAGATTCTCGCCGCCCAGATCCGCCTGGCGAACACGGAAGGCTTGTTCGCGGAACCCGCATCGGCAGCGCCGCTGGCCCTTCTCTTCAGGCTCGTCCTGGAGGGCAAGATCGAGAAGGACTCGACCACCGTGGTGGTGCTGACCGGCTCCGGCCTCAAGGATCCGGACGCGGCGTTGAAGAATGTCGAACCGCCCATCGAACTCGATGGTGATGCCCGTACACTCGCTAAGGTCTTGAAGCTGTGATGGAGCGGTGTAACTGATTTGCGCGTCCGCGTCCCCGGCTCCATCGCCAACATCGGTCCCGGTTTCGACTGCATGGCCATGGCCATCGACCTCTGGCTGGAGGTCGAGGCAGAGGTGGCGGAGCACCCGTCATGGGACTTCGAGGGCGAGGGTGCCGAATACCTCGCCGCGCACGAAAACCCGTTCACGCGCCTGAGCATGAGGGGCCGGGTCAAGAGCGAGATCCCGCTCGGAGTCGGCCTCGGCAGCAGTGCGGCCGCGCGGCTCGCGGCGTCCGCGCTCAACAGCCCGTGGGACGTGAAGAGCCATGTAATCGACGCCGGTGCTGACGAAGGTCACCTCGACAACGTCGCGGCGTCGGCGGCCGGCGGTATTCGCATCGTCACCGAGCAGTTCGACGAGCGGCTGCCGAACCCCGGTTGGGGGCTGGCTGTTTTCGTGGCGCATGCGCCCGTGGCCACCGAGAAGGCCCGCGCGGTACTGCCCGACTCGGTGCCGCTCGACTCCGCCGTTTACACGGCCGCGCGCACAGCGCTCTTGGTTCGTGCCATCACGGCCAAGCGCCCGACCCTGCTCGACCAGGCGCTTCGCGATCGCCTTCACCAGCCGCACCGCCTCCACCTGTACCCATGGACGCAAGACGTCATGGATGCGGCGGAGAAAGCCGGCGCGTATGGCGCGGCGATCTGCGGCGCCGGCCCCAGCGTTTTCGCGTTCTGCGCCAGCTCGCAAGCACTTCGCATCTCCAAAGCGATGGCGGCCGCGGCGCCGCATCACGGCAAGGCTATGGTCACGCGGGTCACCGACAAGGGGATGTTCAGGACCCTGTGATCGTTCAGAAGTACGGCGGTACCTCGGTGGGCACCGCCGCTCGGATCCGGCGCGTGAGCCGGCGCATCGCCAACACGGTCGCCAGCGGCGAGCAGGTGGTGGCCGTCGTCTCGGCGATGGGTCACACCACCGATCGGCTCATCGCGCTCGCGCAGAGCGTCAACGCCGAGCCCCCGGCGCGCGAGCTCGACATGCTCGTCGCCAACGGCGAGACGATCACGGCGCCGCTCGTCGCCATGTGCCTCGAGGGCATGGGCGTGCCCGCGGTCTCACTGTCCGGGCTGCAGGCCGGCGTGCGAACCAGCGCCCATCACTCGCGCGCGCGCATCCACGACATCCGGCCCGATCGCATCCTCGAAGCGCTGCGCGAAGGCAAGGTGCCGGTGGTGGCGGGTTTCCAGGGGGTGACTGAGGACCTCGAGGTCACGACCCTCGGGCGCGGAGGGTCCGATACAACCGCGGTCGCGCTCGCCGCGGCCCTCAAGGCAGACTCGTGCGAGATCTTCACGGACGTCGACGGCATCTTCACTGCCGACCCGCGCATCGTGAAATCCGCGCGCAAGCTCACACACATCGGTTATGACGAGATGCTCGAGCTGGCCGCCGTCGGCGCGCGGGTCTTGCATCCGCGTGCGGTCGAGATAGGCGAGCTTTACGGCGTACCTATTCACGTGCGCTCGAGCTTCCACGACGGCGTCGGTACGATGATCGTCGCCAAAGTGCCGATGGAAGACAGGCAGCGCGTGCGCGGGATCGCGCAGGAATCCAATGTTGCGAAGATCACGGTCATCGGCGTCGCCGACCGTCCCGGCGTCGCCGCCGCGATCTTCGAACCCTTGGGCAAAGCTGGGATATCGGTCGACGTGATCGTCCAGAACATCGGCCGGTCCGGTCACACCGACCTCACGTTCTCGGTGGCGGAGTCGGATTTGAAAGCGGCCGAGAAGCTGGTCAAGGCGGCGGCGAAGACGGTCGGCGCGACGAGGGTCTCGTCCGCGGGGGGCATCGCCAAGCTCTCGATCGTCGGCACGGGCATGCTTGGCACGCCCGGCATCGCGGGGCGCATGTTTCGGGCGCTCGCCGACGCTGGTATCAACATCGAGATGATCAGCACGTCCGAGATCCGAATCACTTGCCTGGTCTCGCGCGACCAGGTCGAGAAGGGCGTCCGGACTCTTCACAAGACTTTCGAACTGGATCGCGATTAGTTGCCCGTAAACGTTGCGATCGTCGGCCCGACCGGGTCGGGCAAGACCACTCTGTTCAAAGCGCTGACCGCGGGCCGCGGCGCGGATGGCGTGGGCATGGTCGACGTTCCCGACGAGCGCCTGCAGCGGCTGGCGGATGCGGCCAAGCCGCTGAAGGTCACTCCCGCGCAGGTGAGGGTCGAAGACACGCCCCCGGGAAGCCGAGCGCAGCGCGTCGCGTTTGCACGGCAGGCCGATGTCCTGGTGAAGGTCGCCCGCTGCTTCGGGCCCGACCCTCAACCAACCGCAGAGCTCGAAGAGTTCGCGCTCGACCTTGTCCTCGCCGACCTCGCGTCGGTCGAACGTCGCCTCGAGGCGGTCGCGAAAGAAGTGCGCGCGGGCAAGAAGGATGCGACCGCCGAGAACGAAGTGCTGCAGCTTGCGAAGGCTCACCTCGACGCCGGCCAGCAGCTGCGAACGCTCGCGCTCGAACGCGAGCAGCGCGAATACCTCAAGGGTGTCTTTCCGGTGACGCTCAAACCGGCGGTGTACGTCGCGAATGCGGCCGACGAGCTCTTGCCCGGTGGGGGAGAGGCGGCGGCGAAAGTGCGCGAGCTCGCCGCTCGTGAGCAAGCGCCCGCGATCGTGCTGTCGGGGCGGTTGGAAGCGGAGCTGGGCGAGCTCGAGTCAAGCGAGCAGGCGGAGATGCGCGCGGGCTATGGAATCGACGAATCCGGGCTGGGCCGTATCGCCAGGGCGGTGTGGGAGGCGGGCGGGCTCATCACTTACTTCACCGCGGGTGAGCCTGAGGTTCGGGCATGGCCATGCGAGCGCGACGCTCCGGCCCCTGTCGCCGCCAGCAAGATCCACACGGATTTCGAGAAACATTTCATCCGCGCGGAGGTGACCTCCGTCGATGAGCTCGTGGCGGCAGGATCGATGGAAGCGCTCCGCGCCGCCGGAAAGCTTCGCGTCGAAGGACGTGAGTACACGGTCAAAGACGGTGACGTCGTGTTCTTCAGGGTCGGACGTTAGGAGTTAGAAGAGCGAGGCTCCCCCGAAGAACGACGTCCAGAGCATGTTGCCCAGGAACACCAGAACGGCCAGAACTATCACGAGCATCACCCATCGCATTAGTGGTTTAACGATCCGGCCGGTTGATGACTTGCGAACCGTTTAATGGCTCGTCAGCGGATCAGTTGCTGCCCCATCATTTAGGCATGTCCCAAATCCGGTTCAGCTCTGCTCACGTCTGGGTGAGGGTCGAGGACGGGGATGCGGTGCTGGGGCTCAGCGACTACCTCCAGGACCAGATGGGGGAGATCACGTCGCTCGAGCTGCCGGACCTCGGCGATGTGCTTCGGGCCAGGCGGCGCATGGGACACGTCGAATCGGAGGAGGCGTCCTCGCCGATCGAGGCGCCGATCAGCGGCGAGGTGATCGATGTCAACGCCGAAGCCCTCGAGAACCCCGACATCGTCAACGGCGAGCCTTACGGATCCGGATGGCTGCTGCGCGTACGCATCGAAGTACCGAGTGAGCTCGAGGACCTGATCAGCGAAGAGGAGTACGCGGAGCTGACCACCGAGGTCTGAGGCGTTCCCGCCGTCGCGTTCATCATTACTCGGCGATGTTGAAGGGCAAGCTCTGGCGCGACGGCGAGTTTCTGAAGCTCTGGGGCGGGCAGTCGATCAGCGAGCTCGGCAGCCAGGTCAGCCAGCTGGCCCTACCCACCGTGGCGATCCTGCTGCTCGGTGCCACCCCGTTCCAGGTCGGCCTCCTCACCGCATGCGAGTTCCTCGCTTTCCCAACCCTGGGTCTCGTCGCGGGCGTTTATGCGGACAGGCTGCGGCGGCGGCCGATCATGATCGCGTGTGATGCGGCCCGCATGGTCGCGCTCGCGAGCGTGCCGATCGCTTTCGCTTTCAACGCGCTGGCGATGCCCCAGATGTACGTCGTGGCGCTGGTCACCGGGGTGGGCACAGTGTTCTTCGACGTCGCCTACCAATCCTATTTGCCCGCCCTGATCTCTCGGGCGGACCTGGTGGAGGGCAACAGCAAGCTTCAGTTCAGCGGCTCGCTCGCACAGATGGCGGGTCCGGCGCTGGCCGGCTTTCTGATTCAGTTCGTGGGCGCTGCCCGAGCGGTGGCTGTCGACGCGGCCTCGTTCCTGGTTTCGGTGCTGTCGTTGTGGTGGATCCGGCGGCCGGAACCGGCCCCAAAACCGGTTTCGGAGTCGGGCCGCAGCGGCTTCAGGTCGGAGATGTGGGAGGGCATCCGATTCGTCTTCGGCAACCCGACCATCTGGAAGATCGCCGGCAGCACATCGACGTCGAACCTGGGCTCGAACCTCTTCTTCGCCGTCTACTTGATCTTCGCCTACCGTGTGCTGCACCTGAGCCCAGGAGTCATCGGCCTCGTCTTCGGTGCGGGCGCGGTGGGCGGCCTCCTCGGCGCTTTGAGCGCGTCGGCGATCGCGCGGCGGATCGGGCTCGGGCCGACACTTTTGGTGACGATCATTGCCTTCGGACTGGGCGCTTTGCTGGTGCCTCTGGCTCAGTTCGGCTTCGCGGTCCCGCTCCTGCTGGCGTCGTCGATGATCGGGAGCTTCGCCAACCCGGTCTACAACATCAACCAGGTGAGCCTCCGGCAGGCGATCACGCCTGACCGGGTGCAGGGGCGCATGAACGCCACGGTGCGTACCGTGATCTGGGGCACCATTCCAATCGGCGCTTTCATCGGAGGGGTAATCGGCAACACCTTCGGCCTGGTGCCTGCCATGTACATCGGCGCCGCCGTCTCGCTGCTGGCAGGTGTATGGATCCTGCTGGGCCCGGTCCGGCTGAAGGTGCAACCGCAACCGGCCTGACTCGAGAAAACAAAATGTGCCGGCTACGTGTTAAGGCTTGACAGCAACTACATTCAGCGTTATAACTCCACCCGGGACACAACATGTCGTAGCCAACGTCCTTCTAGGTTGAGTCCCACGGCCCAACAGCAGGCAGGCGGTACACCCTAAAGGTCGCACTCCACGCTCCCGAAACGGCTCCCCCAACCGCCTGCCTGCCTTGCCTCCCTCCCCACGAAGTGGGGAGGTCGGTCCGCGCGCGAAGCGCGCCGACCGGGTGGGGCGATCCACTAACCGAGGCGTTCACTCAGAACTCCTAAACTTGGGGAGCCGATGAGCAAGAAGGGCCGCAAGAAAGGTCGCAACCGCTACCGCCAGCCGGTCCGCGCGTCGGGCGCCGGGGCTGCAGGAGCCTCCTCGACCGCAATCGGCACCCGTTCGGTCTCCCAGGCGCGGGTCGGCGGCGACCAGGCCACGGTGCGCGCGGTCGAACTGTCGCTGGGGGCCCGCAACCAGGTCGTCAGGGGTCCGCGAGGCCGCATGGTCGTGCAGTCGGGCGACCCGTCCATCCCGCTGGACCGCGTCCCCTACTTCACCAAAGACCTGGTCCGGCTCGTGGTCGTGGGCGCGGCCATGGTCGTGCTCCTGACGGTGGGTTCGTTCGTCGTTCCTCAGCTCGTCAAGTAAGCCGCCGGCAAACGAAAGGCCGCTTAAGCGGTCACAAGGCGGCGATCCGAAAGCTAGAGTTCGCCTCGATATGTCCGTACGCACCAGCCAGTCGGGCCAGACGGCGGTCAAGCACATCCTTCGCACCCGAAAGCTGAAGGCGGACGACCACAAGCACCCGGTCAACGTCATCCATCACGACGAAGCCACGTTCGGCGAGAAGCTCGCCGACAAGATCTCGTCCGGCATCGGCTCATGGACCTTCTTGATCATCCAGACGATCGCCGTCGCGATCTGGATGGCCGGCAACGCCTACCTCTATTTCAATTTCGACCCCAAGCCCTTCATCCTCTTGAACCTGCTGTTCTCGATCCAGGCCGCGTACACGGGCCCGGTGCTGCTCCTGGCCGGCAATCGCCAGTCGCAGAAGGACCGGCTCACGCTCGAGCATGCGGCCGAGGAAGCCGAGAAGGCCGACGTCCAGAACGTCGAGATCTTGAAGGCGATCAAGGAGAACACCGAGGTCACCATCCAGATCCTCCGTCACGTCGAGGCGCTCGTCTCCAACCACATGGCCGAGGACGCCGCAAAGGTCTCCCAGCAGGGCGCCTAGCTACACTCAAACCCGTGCGGGTGATCCTGTTCACGGGCAAGGGTGGCGTCGGCAAGACCTCGGTGGCAGCCGCGACGGCTGTCGAGTGCGCCCGGATGGGCTACCGGACCGTGGTCATGAGCACCGACCCAGCCCACTCACTGGGCGACTCGTTCGATGTCGAGCTCGGCTCTGATCTCACCCCGATCGCCGCCAATCTTTGGGCGCACGAGGTGTCATCCCTGCATGAGATGCAGCGTCACTGGGCGAAGCTGCACGAGTACGCATCCGAGGTGTTCGCGGCGCAAGGCCTCGATGAGGTCGTGGCCGACGAGGTCGCGAATCCTCCTGGAATGGACGAGATCGCCTCCCTCATGTGGATCAAGCACTACGCTCAGCGCGCCGAGCACGACGTCCTCATCGTGGACTGCGCGCCCACCGGCGAGACGCTGCAGCTGCTCACATTCCCCGACGCGGCCAAATGGTGGCTCGACAAGATCTATCCCTGGGAGCGCCGGGCGATGCGGGTGGCGCGGCCCATCCTCCAGCCGATGATGGGCATACCGCTGCCATCTGATGAGGTTTACGCATCGCTCAAGGACCTGCTGCTCGACCTGGGCGGAATGCGCAAGGTGCTGACGGATCCCGCCACCACCACGGTGCGCATCGTCCTCAACCTCGAGAAGATGGTGGTCAAGGAGGCCAAGCGAGCGTTCAGCTACCTGAGCCTCTTCGGTTACATCACGGACGCTGTGATCGTCAACCGCATTCTTCCCGACGAGGTGCACGACGAGCTGTTCAAGAAGTGGCAGCGAATCCACAAGCGGTATGAGGCCGAGGTCGAGGAGTCGTTTGCCGGCATCCCCATCCTCAATGTGCCGCTATTCGACCGTGAGGTCGTCGGCGTCAAGATGCTGGAGCGCATGGCGCAAGCCACGTACGGCGACCAGGACCCGTCGCAGCATTTCGCGCACAGCAATCCGCAGCGAATCGACAAGGACGGAACCGACTACGTGCTCAGCCTCAAAGTGCCGTTCGTCGACCGCTCGGCGGTGGACTTGAGCCGGCACAACGGCGAGCTCTATGTGACCATCGGCAACTACCGGCGGGAGATCTCACTGCCGCGCGTGCTGGCCAAGCGAGACACCGGCGGTGCCACCATCCAGGACGGCGAGTTGCGCGTGCGGTTCACGCAACCCCCGGCGCAGGCGAAGAAATGAGCAGAGACGGCGAGCGGCTGATCGAGCTCGTCAACGAGCTGGGTTCGCGGGTCAGCCACGCCCTGACCGACATGGTGCCTCCCGCCGCCCAGGTGCACCTGATCAACGCGCAGCGCGAGCTGATCACGGCGCTCATGCTCATCTACGAAC
>VBHB01000096.1 GCA_005880315.1 Chloroflexota bacterium
GCTCAACCCGAGGCGCTTCCTGGAGCCCATCGGCGTCATCGCTGTTTTCGTGGCGTTGGTCGGATGGGGCCGGAGGGTGCCGGTGCAGCCAAACCGAATCAGCACTACGCGGCAGCGCCTCGTCCACATCTTTGGTGGTCCGGTCGCAAATCTCCTGGTGGCGATCGCATTCGGACTCATCCTTCGCGGCCTGCACGCGATCGGCTTCTATGAATCGCCCACCGCGTCGACCGGCCTGCTCGCATATCTCGTCTACGCGATCGTCTTTCTCAACCTGTCTCTGTT
>VBHB01000097.1 GCA_005880315.1 Chloroflexota bacterium
CCTCTGGACCGTCGTTGCAGGGATCTACCTGCTAATACGTCCGGCCCCGATAACTCGAGCTGCCTAGCTGCCCCGGGTTCTCCGCGACCCTCGATTGTGCCGAAACTCGGCATTCGCCCCGGGCGGATTCAATGCCCTCTTTTTGCACAATCGACTCCGGCTTCGCCGGGCGCCCTGGCTACAAGAAATTGATTCGCAACCAGCGCCACGCGATGCCTGGCGGATCCAGGGAGCCCGAGGTCACCAGGGGCGCGTCGAACTGCTGATCGCCCAGGACGACGTGGAGCTTGCCCGCGGACGTTCCGCTTGCCACCGGCCTCTCGACGTCCAGCGTGCTTGCGTCCAGCTGCTGTCGCAGGATCATGCCCGGCCACTCGACCAGGGTCACGTCGGCGGTCGCCACGAGGTCCGAGTGGCTTCCCCAGCCCGTCTCGTAAGCGCCGACCACCTCGTTGCGTGTGACGACCTTGACCACTCGTAACGCAGCCGCCATCGCGCCGATGAGGGCTCGGGCAACCTTGAAAGCCGTGTCCAGCGTCGGCTGGCCCATCACGCAGCCATAAAGGGTCACCTCCTGGCCGTCGATCGTGGCTGTGGCCGCAAACAGAAAATTGGCGCCGGAATCCAGTCCAGAACCGGTCTTGATCCCGATGATCCCGTTCTGGCCGAGGGCGGCGTTCACGTTGTAGACGGTGCCGGCGACGGGCAGGGTCGTCTGCGGCAAGCCGACTATCTGGGCCAAGACCGGCTGTTGCATGGCGGCCATCCCCATGGCGAGCAGGTCGGCGGGCGTGCTTGCGGTCTGAAAAAACACCCCAGCCGGATCCGCAAACGTCGTGTGCTTGAGGTTGAGCGCGGCCGCGCGCTTGTTCATTTTGTCGACGAAGCCGGGCACGGATCCGGCATCCCACCGGGCGAGCGTCTCCGCGATGTTGTTGCCTGAGGGGATCAGGAGCCCCTCCAGCGCCGCGAATTCGCTCAGGTGCTCACCGGCGATGACCGGGACCACCGACTGCTTGCTGGCAGCGTCTGCCTTGTAGGTCGCCACATCCGCATCGGTGATCGTCAACATCGGCCCCGCTTCGCCCAACGTGAGAGGTTTGTCCTCCAGCACGACCAGGGCGGTCATCACCTTCGCCACGCTCGCCGTGGGTGCTGGATGTACATCCCCCGAGGTCGCTATCAAGCCGAGTCCCCCGACGCCGACTGCCGCGGAACCCGCTCCAGGCCACGGCAGAACGGGTGGGGTCCCGCTGACAGCGGCTTGGGGCGGACGCGAGGTGCTGGCAGCCACAGCGGGAATCGGCTGTAGGTAGTTCCACGCGGCCACCCCTAGCAGGACCACAGCCGCAAGCAGCGAAAGCCGCCGCAGCCGGGCTCCGGGCACAGCCGACAAGACACCCCAGCGTCTCGGGAGACTGCCAGGCGATGGCCTTGGTCTCCGCACGCGCCTGCCGGCGCCCGCGCGAGAAGCCCGGACCTCGACTGTCAGTCGAAAACGTGCCAAGTTTTGCTTATCTTGTACCCAAGGTGGCGGGATGAGGAGAGGCAAGCTTGCCGGCTGACGCGGACCTCTACCGCGTGCTCCAGGTTGATCCGTCCGCTGATCCGGAGGTGATCGAGGCTGCTTACAAGCGGCTAGCTCTCAAGTACCACCCTGACCACAACCGGGGGGACGTTCGCGCCGAAGAGCACATGAAGCGGATCAACGAGGCGTTTCGGGTGCTCGGCAAGCCTGACCTACGCGCCGCTTACGACTCACGCACCGGCGCTCGATTACCTGAGTTGAGAGTCTCTCCGTCCGAAGTCGTGCTGCGGGCATTCGACCCTTCGGCTCGCGAGATCAACTTCTCAGTGCGCCTGGAACAGGCGGCCGGCCCTTCGTTCGATCCAGCGATTCATCGCATCGACCTCGCCCTTGCTCCGCCGTGGCACCAAGCCGACGTGCACTGGCACTGGAGCGCAGATCGACTTCCGGCCGACGTCGATTTCACGCTGGCGGTCGCGGACGGCTTTTTCGAGCCGGGGAGCACGCTGAGCGGAAACATCGAGCTGACCGTGACGGCAAGGGATTAGGTATGGGCAAGATCAAGCCGACTTCACCTCGAGATGACGTGCCGATGACCACCGAAGCAAAAGTGGTCCGGATGGAGATAGGGCGAGACTCGGCCAAGGCCCGCGCCGACCTGGTTTTCGTCATCGACACCACCGGCAGCATGAGCGACAAGATCGACGGTCTCATCGAGAGCTGCCAATCCTTCGTCGACAGGCTCGCCGCCAAGCGCATCGACTGGGTTGCTGCCGTCGTGGGCTTCGGAGACCTCACCGTCGAGGGGGATCGCATTGTTGCGACCCCGTTCAGCGCCAGCGCCGAGCGGGTCAAAGCGTTGCTTCGCGGCCTACCTCGGTATTCGGGTGGGGGCAATGAGGGTGAATCGTCACTGGAGGCACTGCAAGCAGCTCTGAACCAGCCCGGCTACCGTGCTGACGCCATGAAAGTAGTCGTGCTGATCACCGACGAACCTGCACTGCAACGCAAGCTTCGTCCGGCAACCATGTCAGGCAGGCTGCGCGAGGCGGGCGCCATCACGTTTGTTCTGTCGCCGAACATCAAATACTTCCGCTCCATGGCCACCGACACCGGGGGCGAATGGTGGAACGTCGAGTCCGGGGGTGACTTCTCCAAGATCCTGGCGGCTTTCGACAAGATCGCGACCAAGGTTGCATCGACCGTCGCGGCCGTGCATAAGCTCGCGGGAGGAAACGTCAAGGAATATCTGAGCCTGCCTCAGTCGAAAAGAGAGGAATAACCTCTCCTCGCGACTACTCGACTTTCGAGTTGGTCTTCTGAAGCCCCCGGATCGACTCGATCATCCCGAGGTGGCGGCTCAGGTGCTCGAGGTAGATGAGGACGTTGTCGAGTTTCGTATCGCCATCGGGATCGTCCTTGGCAAGCGTCAGCAACTCATCATCCGGTATGAGCGTGATCGCCTCCTCGACGTAGGCGAAGGCGAGTCTGGCGTAGCCGAGGACTTCCTCTTGAGCTGGAAATCGCAACTCCTCGGCCGCTTCGTCCGACATTTCGGTTCCTGTATCGCGCCGCCCCATCGATCCGGACGCCAGGGACCATCGATCGGCCAGCGACTCTCTCTCCCATACCTGCGCGCGAGGATCCTTGGCCAGGGCTCTGTGAAAGTAGGAGGCGAAAACGTCGTCCCAGCGGGCAGCGTGCCACAGCTGCCACGCGACCGAGTGGAGGCTCGGACCTGCGCTCCACGCAAATTCCTCGGAAGGCACATCTTCCGCTGCCTTCAGGAGCCGTTCGTGTGCGAGCTTGTAGAAGCGTAAGAGGGTCTCGCCAAGCGATCGCGGATACGCTGCCATCAGGCGGCTAAGTTTCGGCGGTTTGGCCGAGCGGTGCAAACTCAATCTCGGGATGTGACATGAGCAAGGTACTGGTCACTGGGTCTTCGGACGGTCTCGGCCTGAGGGCCGCCCAGCGATTGGTTGCCGCCGGCCACGAGGTCATCCTCCATGCCCGCAACCAAAGTCGTGCCCGGGACGCGCAGGCCGAGGCGCCCAAGGCACAGGGCGTTGTGATTGGGGACCTGGCAAGCATCGCGGAGACGCGCGAGCTGGCTGATCAGGCCAACCGGTTGGGGCCATACGACGCGGTCATTCACAACGCGGGAGTCGGTGAACGCGAACGCCGAATCGAGACGGTGGATGGGCTCGAGCACATCTTCGCCATCAACGTGCTCGCCCCATATCTGCTCACTGCTTTGCTCGAACGACCCAAGCGTCTTGTCTATCTGAGCTCTGGATTGCATCGGGGCGGTGATGCAGCCATGACCGACCTGCAGTGGAAACGCCGGCGCTGGAGTGGGTGGCAGGCGTACTCCGACTCCAAGCTGTTCGACGCGGTGCTCGCTCTCGCGATGGCGCGGCGCTGGCCCGCCGTGCTTTCCAATGCGGTCGACCCTGGTTGGGTCGCCACCAAGATGGGAGGGCGGGGCGCCCCCGACGATCTCGATCGCGGTTCCGAAACGCAGGTGTGGCTCGCGGTGAGCCAGGACCGAGCGGCGATGGTAAGCGGCGAGTACTTCTATCACAAGGTGCGGCAGGACATCCATCCCGCCGCACGCGACCCGACCGTCCAGGATCGGCTGCTCGCGGTTTGCGAGGAGCTCACGGGCACGCCGATGCCTTAGATACGCGCGGGCGGAGAAGTAGGCCGGGCCAGCTTCGACGGCCACCAGTTCCAACGCCCGAGCAGCGCGGCGACCGACGGTACCAGCAGTGTGCGTACGAAGAAGGTGTCGAGCAGGATCGCGAAGGCGATCGTGAATCCGAGCTGGCGCGACTGGGCGGAGTTTCCGGCGATCGCCAGCACCGTGAACGTGCCGGCCAGGATCAGGCCGGCCGACGTGATCGTTCCGCCTGTGTGTCCGATCGCGCGCGCGAGCGCCTCTCGCAGCGGATGGTCGTGCGCCTCCTCGCGCACGCGCGTCATCAACAGGATGTTGTAGTCCTCGCCCAGGGCCATGGCAAAGATGAAAAGAAGGATCGGGATCACGAAGTTGATGCCTGCATCGCCCGCGATGTGGATGAACACAAATGAGGCGGCGCCCAGGGCGGCGAGATAGGAAAGGCCGACGGTGACGATGAGGTAGATCGGCGCGACCAGGCTCCTCAGCAGGACGGCGAGAAGGATCGCAAGGGCGGCCAGGACGACTGGCGCGATGGCAAGCAGGTCGCGGGTCGAGTAATGGTCGATGTCGTAGGCGACCGAATCGAGCCCGATGACGCCGCTATCCGCCGCCCCGACCGCGCGGGCCACGGAGTCGAGGGCGGCCCTCAGCGCCGGCACCGCGTGGATCGCCGGCTGGCTCCCGGCGGCGCCTGCGGTGGCGACGGCGTAGAACTGCACCGTCGTCCCATCTCGGCTGATGAACTGCGCGGTTGCCCGGTAAGCCTGGTACGCGCTCGCCGGCACCGATGCGCCGGCTGGCGGAGAGGGGGGCAGCGCATCGGCTGGGCCCAGCTGCGCGTGCAGGCTGACGAGCTGATCGATGGTCAGCGGAGTGCCGTTGGGATCGAGCGGTCCCGACACCGAGCTCAGGCCAGGCTCCGCGCTGAGCATGTCACTTGCCCTCGACAGGCTTTCCGGGTGCGCCCAGATCGGCGTATCGAATCGAAGCAGGAGGGTCTCGGGATTGCTGTTGCCGGTGGGGAAGTGGGCCGCAATCGCCGCCGACCCGGCGGCGGAATCGCTGCCGGCCGGAGCTCCGCTCGTGAAACCGCCGGTGCTGAACGCGACCAGGCCCAGGGCCGGCGCGCCGAAAAGAATCACACCCGCGACGAGGACCACCCACGGCCGGCGTACGACCCGCGTGGCTACACGTCCCCATGCGCCCGTGGTCTGCTGCCCGGCCTTCGGGCGTGAGGGCCAGAACAGCGCCCGGCCGAAGATCGCCACCAGCGCCGGAAGCAAAGTCAGCGCGGCGACCAGCATCACGGCGACGCCGACGGCGAGCGAGGGCCCCAGTCCCCGATACAGGGAGAAGGAGGCCAGCCCCAGGCAGGCCAGGGCTGCGATCACGGTGGCGGCGGAATAGCCGATCGACAGCCCAACCCGGCTCATGGCGGTGACGAGCGCACCTTTCGGGGCGGAGCCGCGGCGAATCTCCTCGCGCACGCGGAAGACCAGCAACAGTCCGTAGTCCGTGCCGGCTCCGAGCAGGAGCACTGGCAGCAGCGTCTGCGTTGCGACCGACACCGGAAGCCCGGCCTTGCTCGCCTCCGCGATGACCGGCCCGGCCAGCACCAGCGACATCACCGCGGGGATGAGCGTGACCAGCGGGGCCAGCACCGAGCGGTAGACGACGAAGAGAAGCACGATGACGAACACGACGCTGAAGACTCGGATGTTGGTGCCGGTTTGGGATCCCGACGCGGCCGCGTCGGTGGTCACCGCCAGCGGACCGGTGAGATTGAATGTCAGGCCCGGCGGAGCATTGGCGGCGGCGAACTGGGCGCGGATGCTGCTGATGAGGTCGGGATTGCCGGTGTTGCCGCCGTTGGACTCGGTGACCACCAGAGCCTTGCGAGCCTGGCCGTCAGCCGAACGCCCCTGGTCGCGCACCGACACGACGCCTGGCAGACCTGCGGTGGCCTGCTCGACACGGTCGATCGCGGCGTCGTCGGACGAATCAAGTTTGCCGCCGGACCGGCTGGCGATTATCAGCGCCGTCGTGCCTACGTTCGATGTCTGGAACGGAGCCGCTAGCGCGGCCGCGTGCTGGCTCGGCGCGCCGGCCGGCAAGAACACCGCATTGTTGGACTGGCTCACGGTCGACAGGCTTGGGAGGAATCGGCTGGCTGCGATCGCGCCCATGATCCAGACGGCGACGATCAGCCATCGGAATCGAACGTCAAATCGAGCCAGGGCCGCGAGCGTGGCCGCTGCCCCTCAGCCGCCGCCCGCCGTTGGGAGGAACGGTGTGGGGAAGGGCAGCATCGCGATGGCCAGGGCGGCGCCGAGGACGAGGCTGCCCGCGACCAGCGAGCGGCGAGTGAACGCGCCTGCCAGATGATCGCGCCAATCCGCGACGGCGAGCTCGGGCGCGCGGCGCACATAGTTGGCGACGTGGACCGCCATGGTCGCGAACCAGAGGTAGGCCGAGGCGTGGTGGAGCGGGACCCAGATGAATCCGAAGCGGTAACCGAAGAGCCAGAGCTCGATCCCCGTGCCGAACACGACGACCGTCAGCACGACGATCACCGGTCCGAGCAGTCGCATCGAGAGCCTGGGCGGTCCGGCCGCGCGATACCGCGGTTCGCCTGTGTAGTAGCGAGCGAACCTGTAGCCGACGCTGCCCAGCTTGAGGAGAACAGGCGGGATGAGCACGAAACCGAGCACGGCGTGGGCCGGCAGAAGCTGCTTGGAGCGCAACCCGGTGACGAGCTCAGCGGCGAGGAGGATCACCAGTACGAGGCCGACATATCCAGTCAGGCGGGCGTTTGCCTCGACGCCCGGATCCCTCATATAGTTGCACTACTGCATACTTGCACGAGTGCAGGATAACAGGTGACCGAGCTTGGTCTTCGTGAAAGCAAGAAGCGGCGGACGCGCCAGGCACTGATTGATGCGGCCATGCGGCTCTATCGCGAGAAAGGTTTCGAAGGCGTGACGGTGGCCGAGATCGCTCAGGAGGCGGATGTCGCGCCACGCACGTTCTTCGGTTACTTCGAGACCAAAGAGGACGTCTTCCTCGGCCGGGGCGACGACCGCCTGGAAATCCTCGTGCACGCGATCCGCGAGCGCGATCGCCGCCAGCCGATCCTGGCCGCCCTTCGCCCCGTGCTCCTGCAGGATCGCGAGCCGCCCGCCCAAGGCCTCCCTCAGCGAACGCCGGGCCTGGCGGAGCTCTTGCGCCACCCCGCCGTCGCCAACAGGCTTCGAGAGAGGTGGAATCGGTGGGAGGACATGCTGGCCGAGGCCATCGCCGAAGACGTAGGTGCCCGTCCCGGAGACCCAAGACCGCGGGTCGTTGCAGCGGCGATCGCCGGGGCGATCCGGGTCGCTGCTGCCGAGGCGCAGCGGCAGCCGAGGCGGCGCAAGCAAATCGCCGAGGAGGCCTTCGAGCTGCTGGCGTCAGGCCTGGGGCGTTACGGGGCCGCCCGGCCCGCGCGATAACGCACGTGTGACGCCAGACGTGCGCATCATGGGCACCTGAAACGCTCGTTTGGTGCCAAAAGTACGGAATCGCCGCGGCCGCGTCGATCTTCGGCAGGCCCGGCTGCCGGCGAATTTGTAGCGTAGAGAGCCGCGGTGAAGACCAAGAAAAGGCCGTCGCTCTTCGACCTCAACGTCGAGAAGATCCTCGATCACTGGGATGTGCCCGAAGCCATTCGCGAGGTCATCGCCAACGCCCTCGATGAGGCCGCCCTCACGAGCACCGTCGAACCCGAGATCGTCAAGCGCCGCGACGGGTGGCACGTGATCGACTCCGGCCGCGGTCTCCGGTACCAGCATCTGACCCAGAACGAAAACCCCGAAAAGCGCCGCCAGCCGGACCTGGTCGTGGGCAAGTTCGGGGTCGGGCTGAAGGACGCGCTGGCGACGTTCCACCGCCGCGGCATCGAGGTCATGATTCGCAGCCCTCAGTCCGACATCACACTCCAGCGCGCGGCCAAGAGCAACTTTGCCGACGTCAAGACGCTGCACGCCGCCGTGGCGAAGCCGTCCGAACCCAAACGTAAGGGCACCGACTTCGTGCTGCGCGGGCTCAAAGACGCCGACATGGCCGCCGCCAAGGATTACTTCCTACGCTTTGCCGGCGACGAGGAGCTCGAACGCACCGACCTGGGCTCGATCCTGCGGCGCCACCCGGACGAGCCCGCCCGCGTCTACGTCAAAGGCGTGCGCGTGGCGACAGAGGAGCAGTTTCTCTTCTCGTACAACATCACCTCCACCACCGCCCAGCTTCAGAAGGCTCTCAACCGCGAGCGGAGCAACGTCGGGCGCACCGCATACCAGGACCGCGTCAAGGCGATCCTGCTCAAAAGCAAGTCCGGGGCGGTGGCCGAGCAGCTCGCCGCCGACCTCACGCGGATTCAGGCGGGCACGAACCACGACGAGATCACCTGGCTCGACGTCCAGGAGCAGGCAGTCCGCATCCTCGCCGCTCAAGCCAAGTCGATCTTCGTCACCTCACGGCAGCTGCTGTACATGGGCGCGATGATTCAAGAAGCCAGGACCGACGGCTACAAGATCCAGTGGATTCCCGACCGGTTGGCCGCTCGCCTTCCCGAGCTCCGCGACCTCAACGGCAAGCCGATCCTCGACTTGAGCGGGTTCATCAAGGTGTGGAACGAGTCGTTCACCTTCGACTTCATCGATCCGTCCAAGTTGAACGCGGCGGAAAAGAAGAGTTGGAGGATCCTGCCCGAGGTCCTTCGCCTGGCCGGCGACCACGCCAAGCGGGTGCAGGAAGTGCGCATCTCGGAAACGATGCGCCTTGATGAGGCCCAGTACGAAACCGAGGGGGTTTGGGATTCGCCCCACATCGTGGTCAAGCGTTCCGTGCTGGATTCACCGCGACACTTTGCCCGCGTGCTGCTCCACGAAATCGCACACGCGAGCTCAAACGCAAATCACGGCAGCATTCCTTTCATGGCCGCGATCGACGACCTGGCCGCCCTCGGCGCCGTCAAGGCCATCTCGAACCATGCCGGGCCGCGGCGCCGGCCGGCAGTGCGCGATAGAGCCATTGGGAAGAGATGACGCGTCCAACGAGGCCGAAGGGTTTCAAATGGCGGTTGATTCCTCTGGCTCCCCTGGTCATCGGCATCGTCGGGTGGGCATCCGGCCAACTCTGGCTGACGTGGCTCGCACTCCCTCTCGGCTTGTTGGCCGTGTACTACGTGTTCTGGCTCGAGACTTCCTTGCCGTCGGCCGCGGGGCCTGTGGCTGCCGTACCGGCGAAAGCAGCTGAAAACGAAAGTTCCATCTCGGCGTGCGTCGGCCTGGCTGTCGGCGACTGGGACGAGGTGGCCGCGCTGGTCCAGGCGGTCGCTCCGCTGGGTGAGGTCCTTGGCGAGGCTGGGGGACTCAAGGTGGTGCGCTGGCAGGATCCGAGCGGCACCAGGCTTGTGATGGAGACCATCGGAGACGACGACCCGGATCTCGTGCCTTCTTTCGCCGCCGATACGCGCGTGCGCTTGAGTGGCGTCCAGATGCTCAACGACGACGTCGCGATGGCCACGGTTCTCGATGACGAGGGCCAGGCGCTGACCAGCGTTGCCGTCCTGATCGAACAGCGGCGTCTGATCCCTTGGGACCAACCCATCGACGGAGTTGCGTCGATCGTGGCGCTCGGCACCGCGGTTTCGATCCATGAAAGTCCGTGCGCCTTCGGCGAGTCCGATGCCAGCCTGTTCTTAGGGCCGAAGGACGCCGAGCAGTGGCGCTTGCATCCGGACGAGCCCCCGGCCGAATACCTCAAAGAGGGCTTGACATGGCCGCGGCGGATGGCTGGGGAATCGTTCGGCTCGTACGCCGTCTTCTTGAAGCCGGATCAGGCCGGAGCCTCAGCGCTGCTGTCGGGCACGATTCTCGCCGCCGAGCGCCGAACCGTGATTAAGACTGGCCAGGAAATCCTTGTCGTGGAGGTTCGAACGGCCGGGTTCGACGTAACGGTGTGCCTCGAAGGCGCCGCGCACAAGGAAATTCCACCAGTCGGTGGCATCCTCTCCGGCAGCGTGCTGATGGTCGCGTCCCTGGACAATTGGCAGGTCCGCGCCGGCGGTGGACAAGGCCCAGCCGATTAGCCCCCGGCGATGGCCCCCACGATCAGGTACGGCTCCCGCCCGGATGCAACTTCCGCGGGCAGAGGATCATCCAGCGAGTCCTCCGAATGGTCCTCTTCGCACGCATAGAACCTCAGGAGAGGCCGGCGCTTCTTGGTCACCGAATCTCGCACTGTTCCCCGAAGCATTGGGTACTCGGCCTCGAGCGCGTCGAGCACCGAACGCTGCGTGACATTTCCGTCGACGCGAAGCTCGACTTCCCGGCCAACCCCCGCGAGCGTGCGAAGGTTGGCCGGCAACACGACCCTGATCACGACAGCGTCTGGACCTGGACGGACAGAACGGACGGTAGGTTGTTCACGATTGCGCTCCACGAATCGCCCGCGTCGGCCGAAACGTAAACCTGGCCGCCCGTGGTGCCGAAATACACCCCGCATGAATCGAGCGAGTCCACGGCCATCGCGTCGCGCAGGACGTTCACGTAGCAATCCTTCTGGGGCAGGCCCTTGGTGAGCGCCTCCCACTCGTTGCCACCGGTCTTGCTGCGGTAGACGCGGAGCTTGCCGTCTGGAACGAAGTGATCGGAGTCGCTCTTGATCGGGATCACGTAAACGGTGTCAGGCTCGTGGGAGTGGACGTCGATCACGAACCCGAAGTCAGTCGGCAGGTTGCCGCTGATCTCGTGCCACATGTCGCCCGCGTTGTCTGTGCGCATCACGTCCCAATGCTTCTGCATGAAGAGCACGTTGGGGCGGCTGGGGTGCATCGCGATGCGGTGCACGCAGTGGCCGACCTCGGCGTCAGGGTCGGGCATGATCTCGGAGTGAAGCCCCTTCGTGATCGGCTTCCACGTCTTGCCCGCGTCTTCGCTTCGAAAAGCGCCCGCGGACGAGATGGCCGCGAACATTCGGTCCTTCTTCACCGGGTCGAGGATGATCGTGTGCAGGCACAGCCCACCCGCGCCGGGCGCCCATGAGCTGGCTGACTCCTGGGTGCGAATCCCCGGCAGCTCCTCCCAGGTCTTGGCGCCGTCGGTGGACTTGAACAGCGCCGCGTCTTCAACGCCGGCGTACACGGTGTCCGGGTCGGAGAGCGACGGCTCGAAGTGCCACACCCGCAGGAACTCGTACGGGTGGTCACTGTTGTCGTACCACTTATGGGTGTTGACCTTCCCCTCGTACTTGAACTCGTTGCCCATAGGCTGCCACGTCTTGCCGCCGTCATCCGAGCGTTGCACCACCTGCCCGAACCAGCCGCGCGACTGAGCCGCATAGAGCCGGTCTGGGTCTACGGGAGAGGCGTTCATGTGGTAGACATCCCAGCCTGCGAAGTGCGGTCCCTCGACCTTCCATTCTTTGCGCCGCTCATCCGACGTCATCACGAACGCGCCCTTGTGGGTCCCGACTAGCACACGTACTTTTGGCATGCTCCCTCCAATCTCATCAAGTTGACCTTCAGTTTTCGAACACCTCGCGAAGCCTGACCGCGAATGTAGCGGCATGAGTGTCGAATCCGCCATGGGCTCCGGGAAAGACCGCAGGTTTGGTCCCGAGCGCCGTCGCTAGGCCTAGCCCGCCGGTGTGAGCTAGCTCACCGCGCGAGTCTTCGCCGACCGCCGGCACAATCCGGCATGAGGCGCTCCGAAGCGCATCGATGTCGGGCTCGTAGTCGGCGATGGCCTGCATGTAGTCGGTGAAGAAGAGGTTCAGCACCGGGCCGGTTCCGCGGACCTCGTAATACAGGCTGGCTCCGGGCACGTCCAAAGTAGCGGTCTTCACCGGCATGGTCTGACTCATGGTCTGCACCTCCGCATTCAGGTCCTCTAACCCCTAAGACTGACCATCGCCCCAAAACTAATCGGTTTCGGTGAGGAGACCGGCTATTGCATCCCGACGCGAACAATGCTGGAACCTCCGGCCGAGCTGCCGTCGCCGAAATTGGTCTTGAAGTTCAGCTTGTAGTAGCCGGCCGGAAGATCTGGCGCCAGAAAAAAATACGACACCGGGGGTGTGGTCGGCGCCACGCGGTCATCAATGGTGACCACGGAGCCCTGGACCGCGTTGGTGGCGCCGGCCGCCTTCTTGAGCGTGAGCACGTCGCTGTATGGGCCCAACAGCACTGCTGAGTTGGCGGCCTTGTGAGTTGGGTTCACCGTGGTCGTGGTCGATGTTCGGACGATCCAGTGGAGCTCGACCGTGGCGCCGGGCTCCCAGGCCTGGTCGATGTCCGCCCTGGTGCAGCAGGTGAGCTGGTACTGGGTATACGTGACCGGGCTTACACCTGGAACGCCGCACGCATTGGCGAGCAACCCGCCGACGAGAAACGCAAGGCCCCACCGGAGTGTTCGCCCCATGGCGTGTTGATTATGGGCGCGCATAATCGAGCGTGAACCTCCCCCGCCATTAACAGGATAGCGCGAGGGTGGGGGCTTGCGGCAAGCCCCGGGTCGTGTCGCATGATCGCCGGCTGAGGCCATGATCGAACACGCGGTGGTGATCGCGGGCGGCGGCCCGACCGGGCTGATGCTGGCGGGCGAGCTGGCGCTGGCGGGCATCGACGTCGCCATCGTCGAGAGGCGCGCCGGCCAGGACCTCACCGGTTCGCGCGCACGCGGTCTGCATTCGCGGACGATCGAGGTGCTCGACCAGCGTGGTATCGCCGATCGGTTCCTGTCGGAGGGGCAGGTGGCGCAGGTCGCGGGGTTTGCCGGCACCCGACTGGACATCAGCGACTTTCCCACCCGGCATCCATACGGGCTGGCGCTGCTGCAGAAAGACTTCGAGCGCATCCTCGCCGGTTGGGTCGACGAGCTCGAGGTGCCGATCCACCGCGAACGTGAAGTGACGGGATTGGTGCAGGACGCTACCGGCGTCGACGTGCAGGTGTCGGACGGCACGGCACTGCGGGCGGACTACCTCGTCGGGTGCGACGGAGGGCGCAGCGTGGTCCGCAAGGCGGCCGGCATCGAGTTCCCCGGATGGGAGCCGACGACGAGCACCCTGATCGCCGAGGTCCACCTGGCCGAGGAGCCGAAATGGGGCGTCCACGACGACGCCGTCGGTCGCCACGCGTTCAGCAAGTTGGAGGGTGGGCTGGTGGGGGTCCTGGTGACCGAACGGCACGTCGGACACACCAGCGAGCCCACCCTGCGCGATCTGAGCGAGGCGCTCATCGCCGTGTGGGGTACCGACTACGGTGTTCACACTCCCACCTCGCTCACCCGGTTCACCGACATGGCGCGACAGGCCGCCACCTACCGGGCCGGGCGCGTCCTGCTGGCCGGTGACGCCGCACATATCCATTACCCGGTGGGTGGTCAGGGCCTCAACACCGGGGTGCAGGATGCGGTGAACCTGGGGTGGAAGCTGGCCCAGGTCGTCAGGGGGACATCACCGGACAGCCTGCTGGATACCTACCACGCCGAGCGCCATCCGGTCGCCGCCCGCGTGCTGCGCAACACGATCGCGCAGACCTTACTGATCAACCCCAACGGCTACGTCAAGACATTGGGCGACATCATCGCCGAGCTCCTCGCCCTGGAAGAGCCTCGCAGGCGATTCGCCGCGATGGTGTCCGGACTGGACATCCACTACGACCTCGGAGAGGGATACCCGCTGCTCGGACGCCGCATGCCCGACCTCGACCTGCAGACCGCGGACGGTCCCACCCGCGTCTTCGCCCTGCTGCACTACGCCCGGCCCGTGCTCCTCAACCTCGGTGAACCCGGCGGTTTCGACATTGCTCCCTGGGCGAATCGAGTCCGGTTGGTCGACGCCAGGCACGATGGTGCGTGGGAGCTCCCGGTACTTGGCGAGATCGCCGCGCCCCGCGCCGTGTTGATCCGACCCGACGGGCATGTCGCCTGGACGGGAGACCTCACGGACCCACAGCTGCCTCGAGCACTATCGACCTGGTTCGGAGCGCCCGCTCCGGCTCAGGCCTAGGACGCCCTCGTCCGCCGGCGCTTGACCAGGTCAGCCGCGGCGGCGCTCCAGTCCGGGAGCTGAAACGTGAAACCTGCGTCGAGAAGCCGCCGGGGAACCACCCGGCGGCTCTTGAGGACCAGCTCGCTTTCCGTGCGCAAGAAGAAAGCCCCCATCTCGAGCATCCAGTCCGTGGCGGGCAGGCCGATGGGAGCTCCATACGCGCGGCGCATGGCGGCCATGAAGTCGCGATTGGTGAGCGGGTTCGGCGCAGCGATGTTGATCGCGCCCTCGAGATCACCGCGGCCGATCAGGAACTCGACCGCGCGGGCGAAATCGGCATCGTGAATCCACGAGACGAACTGGTTTCCTGATCCGGTCGATCCACCCAGGCCGAGCCGGACCAGGTTGAGCAAAGTATCGAAAGCCCCGCCCCGATCAGGGCTCATGACGATGGCGCTGCGCAAGGCGATCTTTCGCGTGCGCGGGGTGCCGGCCTCGCGAAACGCCTCTTCCCACCTGGTCGCCACGTCATAGCTGAACCGCCAGGTGGAGGGGATGCCGGGTTCATCGCCGCCGATGACGCCGTCGACGTCGTCCATCGCGCGATCGGTCAGGTGCGTATAGATGGTCGCCGTGCTGGCGTTCATCCAGAGGGCCGGCGGCCGCGACGCGTGAGCGATGGCATCGCCCACGAGCCGGGTGGTGACGAGGCGAGACTCCAGGATTTCGCGGCGGTTGGCCGCGTTGTACCTGCAGTTGACGCTTCGTCCAGCCAAATTGATGACGGCGTCCGCGCCCTCCAATGCCTGGACCCAGTCGCCTTCATGGAGCCCATCCCATTTGACCGTCTGCCACGGTGCGGGTTCGGCGCGTCGTGAGACGACGACGGGGGATTTGCCCTGAGCGTGGAAGTGTCGCGCGAGGATCTGACCTACCTGCCCGCTGCCGCCGGTGATGACGACACGCACGCGCTTTATCTGAGGCCTACGGTTTCGTTCCACGTCTGAGCATCGGCGCCGTCGGCGTGGTCGTTGACGAAGCGAAATGGCCTCACCAGCTCGCGCAGGGCCAGCTGGTAGTGGAACGTCCCGGCCTCGATGGCGGTGCCCGTGATCGAGAAGGTCGCCGACGCGCCGGCGGCAAGATCGCCGCAGTCCAGAGCCGAGTAGGTCACATCGACGGTGCATACGCCCGGGTCGGTCACTTTGTGGCGCTCGTACCACTTGTCCGCCGACATGAAGGTCAGGCCGAGGTGGGCGAGGGCGGGTCCGGTGTTGGTGACGTGGACGACGAATTGAGCCGTCCCGCCGACCGTCGCCGCCTGGGTCGCGGAAGCGCTGACGTCGGCGGTGAGAACGGGTGGGGTGTCGAGGCAGGCGGAAAAGGCCAGGAGCACGACTCCCAACAGGATCTTCACTTCACTAAACCTTTGCTCATTGAGGGCGGCAACCGCGGGGCTTATTGTGTGCGCGGTGACCTCGAATCCCAGCCGCGTAACGTGCGCGCGCGCACATTCGTTTGTCTTCCCAGTGGGGATCAGGCTGGCGGCTGTCATCGCGATGTTGGCCCTGGGCGGCTGCGGCAGCCCGAGTGGCGTCGCCTCCCAGAAGAGTCCGGCGGCGTCAACGGGGGCAAGCGCCTCCCCCAGCGAGGTGGCGAGCCCGACCTCGAGCCCGACGCCGAGCCCAACACCCACTCCGGGCCCGACGCCGACCGCCGTGACCGTCCCCGCCTGGGCAGCCATGCACTCCACCTGCTCGGGGCCGGCGGCGACCCAAGAGGCGCTCATCAATCTCCAGGGAGCGACCCATCCCGTCCTCGCCGACGTCACCGACCCCACACACCCGCGCACCATCTGCAACATCACAGGCTCGTGGACCCCGCAGCTGGTGACCCAGGGGCAGGTGTCCTGGTCTGCGACGCAAGGCCACCCTGATTCACCCGGCCCGAGTCTAATCGCCACGCTCGACCTCTTCACCGGCACCAGCGTCGTCGTCGCCAGCTGGACCGGCGGCGGCTTTCTGGACGGACTCCATGCCTGGAGCCCCGACCACACCACGCTCGCCTACGTCACGTCCGACGCCAGCGCGGTCAACGTCCACGTCCTCAGCGGTGGTGGCGATCGTGTGCTGGCGGCGTTCGGCGCCGTTCCGGGTCGCGGCGTGAACCCTAACGAGGACGACGCCTTTATCGGGTTCTCACCCGACGGCGGCTACTTCACCTTCGAGCAGACGTTCACGTCCAGCGGCAATCACCTGGTCGTGTGGAGCACGTCCGGCATCGCGTTCTCGCAGGCGGCCTCGACGATGGCGACATGGGGCAGCGCCGCCAGCAAGCTCTACTTCCGGCAGCCGAACGCTTCCGTCGTCTATGTCTGGGACTCCGCCGGCGCGGTGGGCAACCGAACGCAGGCCTTCGGCCAGCAGTACTCGTGGCAGGGGCCGCGAGCCGACGCGGGTGACGACTACCTTGCGTTCACGGTGCGCGACGCGAGCGGCGTTCCGCATGTCTGGCTCTACGGGCACGGCGGGAGGGCAGGAGCCGAGCTTCCCAACGAGCGCTCCTCGCCGGTTTTCCTGAATTCGGCGACGGTCTTCCTGATCGAGGAAGCGCCATGCGGCGCGAACTGCGGCATCGGCCCGGCGCACCAGCCCGACGGCAAGACGTTCACCTACAGCATCGCCACCCAGGCCGAGACGCCCTCGACGATCGCCACCGTCCTTGGCGTGTGGCCGCGTCCGGGACAGGTCTGAGCCGCAGTTCGTACAGCCAGGGACGATGATGGGATGATGTCGGCCGCAGACATGGACGAGACCATTCCCGAAACAGAGTCCGCTGGCGCGGAGACGCCATCGAACGGCGGCCTGGCGCGAGTCGAAACCGCCATGGAGCCTGCGCCCCAGCCGGCGCCCGTCCCGGTGTTCGATGCCACCCCATGGCCCGTCGCGCCGCGCGCCGCGCCAAGGCAGCTGCGGATGACGCGGCCGCTGGGCCCGCGCATGTGGACGGCGGCCCTGGCCCTTGCGCTCCTCTTCACCGCAGGCGGGCTGGCCATCCTCTACCTGGACGACGCCAGCATGCAGAGCTCTGTCCACCAGCTCAGCTCCGACAACCAGGCGCTGAAGGGCCAGAACAAGGCGCTGCAGGCTCAGCTGCTGACGACGCAAACGAACCTCAGCGCCACGCTCGGCGAGCTGGCCACTGTACGCGCCGAGCTCGAGCACCCCAACCTGACCATCTGGAATGTCCCGCAGGACATCAGCGGGCCGGACTACTACCTGGCCGGCGGCGCGCCCGACACGTTCACGTACCACCTGAAGGCCACGTCGAACGGACCGATGTCGATCAGCATCCTCACCCTGGAGGACTTCGCCAAGGCGATCTCGTGCGTGCAGAACGGCCAGGGCAGGACGAACTACTGCATGCATCACTCGGGGAGCCCGTTCCACACCTGGAACAGCGTGGGCAGCGTCGACTTCGACTTTCACGGCGCCGAGGGCTGCGCTGACTACGTCGTCGTGTTCACATCAGCCCAGCACATCACGGTCACGCCGAACATCAGCGT
Organism: Chloroflexota bacterium; assembly: GCA_005880315.1. Classification (GTDB taxonomy): domain Bacteria; phylum Chloroflexota; class Dormibacteria; order Dormibacterales; family Dormibacteraceae; genus UBA10449. The sequence goes on from VBHB01000097.1 coordinate 17,806, forward strand.
GACCTACAACCCGGCCACCTCCGCCACCGGTTCCTGCGCCTAGGCCCCCCACCAAGTGGGGAGCTCCCTCCGCGCCCGCAGGGCGCCGAGGGTGTGGGGATTCCAATTCTCGTTAACGTGTTGCATAGCTGGGGAAAGTTAGGCTAACCTACACTTCGTGATAGGTATAGCTGAGCCAATAGTTAGGTCGGCCTAGGCCCGCAACGATGGTCGAAGTCACCAGGCGCAGCACGTTCACCCAGTCGCAGGAGGACTACCTCAAAGCCCTCTACCACCTCCACGGCGACACCCGACCCGTCCCCACGCGCGAGCTCGCCCAGCGCCTCGGCATCTCCTCGCCGTCCGTGAGCGAGATGGTCGGCCGTCTGGTCACCCAGGGCCTGGTCGAGCACGACCGCTATCGGGGCCAGCAGCTGACCAAAGAGGGAAGGAAGGTCGCCCTCGAGCTGGTTCGCCACCACCGGCTGCTCGAGATGTTCCTAGTGCAGGTGCTCGGCTACAGCTGGGACGAGGTCCACGAAGAGGCCGAGCGCCTCGAGCATGTGATCTCGGAACGCATGGAGCAGCGGATATTCGAGCTGCTCGGCCGACCCGAGCTCGACCCTCACGGGCACGCCATCCCCACCCTCACCGGCAAGGTCCGTCCGGTCAGCAACCGCGCCTTGAGCGAATGTGGGGTGGGGGAGAAGGTCGTCGTCCAGGGCGTGTCCGACGACGATGCCGCCAAGCTGCGCGAGCTCGACCGCCGCGGCCTCGTACCTGGGACCCCTGTCGAGGTGGTGGGGGCAAGTGAGTACGAAGGGCCGATCGACATCCGCATCAGAGGCCGCAGGTTGAGCGTTCCGCTCGGACTCGCGCGCGCATTGTTCGTCGAGCGCCGCTGAGGGTTGGCCGAACCCGCTCGCAAAACCACGATCGAGGAGCCTAAGCCGCCGCTTGCGCCTCTCGTGATTCCGAAGGTCCCGCCCGCAGTTGCCGCCCTTCCTGGCGAGGCTCGCGTCCTCCGGGCCGCCGAGAAGGCGCTCGCGGGCCAGACCCACGGACTGCGGGCGCTGCTGCCGTTCCTCGGTCCTGCGTTCGTGGCCTCGGTCGCATATGTGGACCCCGGCAACTTCGCCACCAACATCGCCGGCGGCGCCCAGTTCGGCTACATGCTGCTGTGGGTCGTGCTCGCGGCCAACCTCATGGCGATGCTCGTGCAATCCATGAGCGCGAAGCTCGGCATCGCCACCGGGCTGAACCTCGCTGAGGTATGCCGGCAGAAGTTTCCATTTCCCGCCGTGGTCGGGCTCTGGTTGCAGGCGGAGGTGGTCGCAATGGCCACCGACCTCGCCGAGTTCATCGGCGCGGCCATCGGCATCCATCTGCTCTTTCCGTCAATTCCACTGTTCATGGCGGGGATCATCACCGCCTTCGCGGCGTTCGGGATCCTGTCACTGCAGTCCCGCGGCTTCCGCGGTTTCGAGGCGGTGATCACGGTGCTGGTGGGCGTCATCGTCGCCGCGTTCGCATTCGAAGTCGTCCTCGCCCGGCCATCGGTCGGGGCGGTCGCGGCCGGCCTGCTCACGCCCCGCTTCAGCGGCACCGAGAGCGTCTTGCTCGGCGCCGGCATCCTCGGTGCGACTGTGATGCCACATGTGATCTACCTGCACTCAGCGCTCACCCAGCGGCGGGTCGTCGGTGCGACCGAGGAGGAGCAGAAGAAGATCTTCAACTTCGAGAAATGGGACGTCGTCATCGCGATGGGGCTGGCCGGCCTGATCAACGTCGCGATGCTCACCATCGCGGCGGCCGCGCTGCACGCGCACAACATCAACGTCCCCAACCTCGATGCGGCCTTCAGAGCCCTCGGCCACACCCTGGACCATGGGGCTGACATCTTCTTCGGGCTCGGCCTGCTGGCATCGGGCCTTTCATCTTCATCAGTGGGCACGCTGGCCGGCCAGGTCGTGATGCAGGGGTTCATCCAGCGCCGCATTCCCCTGTTCCTGCGCCGGGCCATCACCATGGCGCCGGCGCTGGTCGTGATCGCGATCGGCCTCGACCCCACGCGGGCCCTGGTGCTCAGCCAGGTCGTGCTGTCGTTCGGAATCCCGTTCGCCCTCATCCCGCTGCTTCTGTTCTGCCGCGATCGCGGCCTCATGGGGACGCTGGTCAACAAGCAGTCGACGACCGCGCTCGCCACCCTCGTGATCGGCGTGATCCTGAGCCTGAACGTCTTCCTGATCTACCTGCTGGTCAGCGGGCGGTAGTCCGGGTCAGGACTAAACTCGCCACGCAGTGAAGCTGGGCGTCGCGATCGGCTACTGGGGCATGGGGCTGACGGCCGCCGACCAGCTCCAGATCGCCCGCACGGCGGAAGACCTTGGCTATGACTCCATCTGGTCCGCCGAGGCATATGGATCCGACGCCGCGTCGGTGCTCGCGTGGCTTGCCGCGGGCACCAGCAAGATCAAGCTCGGCGCTGGCATCTTCCAGATCCCGGCGCGCAGCGCGGCGATGACCGCCATGACCGCTGCCACCATCGACCAGCTCTCAGGCGGGCGCATGCTGCTCGGCCTCGGCACGTCGGGGCCGCAGGTGTCCGAGGGCTGGCACGGAGTGCGATTTCCGCGCCAGGTGGAACGTACACGCGACTACGTGGCGGTGGTGCGGATGGCGCTGGCGCACAAGAAGGTCGAGTACCACGGCGAAACCATGGAACTGCCGCTTCCGGAGGGACCCGGCAAGGTGCTGAAGCTCACGATCCGCCCGGTCCAGGAACAGATCCCGATCTACCTTGCGGTGCTGGGTCCGAAGAACGTCGCCCTCGCAGGTGAGATCGCCGACGGCTGGCTGCCGGTGTTCTTTTCGCCCGAGCACGTCTCGAAGCTGCGGGCGCCCCTCGAAGAAGGCGCTGCCCGTTCCGGCCGCTCGCTCGATACGTTTCGCATCTGCCCCAGCGTCAACGTGATGATCAGCGACGACGTCGCTTCGGCGCGCGACACCATGCGGCCGGTGCTCGCCCTGTACGTCGGTGGCATGGGCTCGCGGGAGCAGAACTTCTACAACCGCCTGGTGTCGTCGTACGGATTCGAGTCGGCCGCGCGCGAGGTGCAGGAGCTGTACCTCGACGGCAAACGTGCGGCGGCGATGGAGGCGCTCCCTGACGAGCTCATCGACATGACGTGCATTGCTGGGCCAAAGGATCGCGCCCGTGAGCGAATGCGTGCATATCGCGACGCCGGCGTGGAGACTCTGATCGTGTCGCCGATGGCGTTCGACCCCGAGGAGCGCCAGCGGCAGCTGCGCCTGGTGGCGGAAATCGCGGAGGGCCTGTGAGCACGCAAGTGCCGGCTCCAGCGGGTCTCAAACGCGGTTGATGCACGCGTGTGCCGACTCCGGCGGTAATCAACGTGCGCACAAGCCAGGCAAGCGTTGAACCAGCCACCGCCTCTCGTCGACTACAACCTCTTCGAAGCCGATCTTCCCCTGCGCGAAGCCCTCGAACGAGAGGGCGGGTCGTGGGCGCAGGACATGGTCTCCGAGCTCGGCCGGCTGGCGGGCACCGAAGAGGCCATCGCCTGGGGCTTTTTGGCCAACGCCAACCCGCCGCAGCTGCACAGCCACGATCGGTTCGGCAACCGCATCGACGAGGTCGAGTTCCACCCCGCGTGGCACCGGCTGATGGAGGTCGCCATCAGTCATGGCCTCCATGCCTTGCCGTGGCGTGAAACCCGCCCGGGCGCACATGCAGCGCGTGCGGCCGCTTTCTACGTTTGGTCGCAGGTCGAGGGCGGGCACGGCTGCCCGGTCTCGATGACGTACGCGGCGCTTCCCGCACTCCGCAACCAGCCCGAGCTGGCGGCGCGATGGGAGCCGCTCATGACATCGCTCGACTACGACTTTGGGTTGCGACAGCCTGCGAGCAAGAGGGGCGTGCTCTTCGGCATGGCGATGACAGAGAAGCAGGGTGGGTCGGACGTACGCGCCAATACGACCCGAGCCACACCGGTGAGCGCGGGCGGTCCTGGCGGCGAGCACCTCCTCACGGGCCACAAGTGGTTCTGCTCCGCGCCCATGTGCGACGCGTTCCTGGTCCTTGCGCAGGCGCCGGGTGGTCTGTCTTGCTTCCTGCTGCCGCGGGTGCTCGACGACGGGACGCGCAATCAGTTTCACATCCAGCGTCTAAAAGACAAGCTCGGCAACAGGTCCAACGCATCTTCGGAGATCGAGCTCGACGGCGCCTGGGCGGTGATGATCGGTGAAGAGGGGAGAGGCGTGAGAACGATCATCGACATGGTCAACCACACGCGCCTCGACTGCGTCATCGGCTCGGCGTCGCTCATGCGCCAGGCGGTTGCGCAGGCGACTCACCACACGGCGCACCGGAGCGCGTTCGGTCGCCTGTTGAGCGAGCAGCCGCTGATGGTGAACGTCCTCGCCGACATCGCAGTGGAGTCGGAGGCGACGACGGTGTTGATGATGCGCCTGGCCGGCGCCTTCGACCGGGCTTCCGATGCGCGCGAGGCTGCGTTCAAGCGCCTTGCCCTCGCGGTCGCCAAGTACTGGACCTGCAAACGCGCGATCGCCGTGGTCGCAGAGGCCCTCGAGTGCCACGGCGGCAACGGCTATGTCGAAGAGTCGATCATGCCGCGCCTGTATCGCGAGGCGCCGCTCAACTCCATCTGGGAAGGATCCGGAAACGTCAATGCGCTCGATGTCCTTCGCGCGATAGAGCGGGAGCCGGCGTCGGTGCTCGCGTTCCTCGACGAGTTGGATGAGGTCCGCGGGATGGACCCGCGCCTTGACGATTCCGTGCGCGCGTTGAAAACGGTGCTCGCCGCCGGTGAAATCGAAGAGGTCCGCGCACGCAGCATCGTCGAGTCGATGGCTGCTACGCTCGAAGCATCACTCCTCGTGCGCCACGGCGATCCTGCGGTCGCCGAAGCATTCTGCGCAACACGTTTGGATTCGAACGGCGGCCGATCGTTCGGAACGCTGCCGCCGAGCTCGAAGCTGCCCGGAATCATCGAGCGCCATCGCCCACAGATCTGATGGCTCCTGTCGCGAGCGGAGGCGTTCTATATACATAAGGTGGTGAAGGCAGAGCTAGATGAGATCGAGGACGTATGGCGCGGATCGCCCGTATCCGCTGTACCGCCGAACGAACTTATGCTCGTCACCGATTTTGACGGCACCCTCGCCGAGATCGGTCCCGATCCCGCCCGATCCGCCGCGCTGCCCGAAGCTCTCGACGCTCTCCGGCGGCTCTCACACCTGCTGAAGCTGGTCGTCGTCCTCAGCAGCCGCACCAGCACCGAGCTGGAGCGGTTGGTGCCGGTCAGTGGAGTTCGGCTCATCGGTGACAGCGGACTGGCGCCGCCGACGCCCGACGAGAAACGTGGACTGGAGAGATTCAACACCGAGGCGGCGAAGATTCTGTCGTCGGTGCCGGGTGCTTGGCTCGAGATCAAGCCGGCCAGCACGACGGTTCATCTCCGCAACGCGCAGATCAGCGGCGAGGAAGCGATGGCGCGGCTGCGCCCCCTGGTCAAGGACGCCGGACTCTACGGCGCGCAGGGTCGCAAGGTCATCGAGGTGCATACGCAGTTTGCCGGCAAGGGCACGGCGCTTACCAAGCTGCTCGACGAGATCGAGCCAGGCGGGGTGATCGGCATGGGCGACGATGAGAACGATCGGGCCGCCTTCGAGGTGTTGAGCGGAAGCGACATTCCTCACATGTGCATCGGCATCAGCTCGCCGGAGGTCGCGCCCGACCTGTTCGACCGCTGCGACGTGGTGCTCGCCAGCCCGCTCCAGGCGACCGCGTTCCTGCAGATGCTGGCGGACCGGGCAGCGGAAACCGCAGCCGAAACCGCCGCGCGAAGCTAGCCGATCGGCGTTCGTCCGCTCGCCACGAGGTCACGCAGGTCCTGCACCTGCCGGCTGATCCAGCGCGCGATGTCGTTGGTGCGCACCACCTCACGCACACCGTCGTTCAGGCGCCGCCGCTCCTCATCGCTCATGGTCAGGCCGGCATGCATGGCCGCCGCCGTGGCCTCGACGTCGAACGGGTTGACCGACAGGACGTGCTCGTGCAGCTCTTCATGTGCGCCCGCGTTCTCCGAAAGCACGATCACGCCGTTGGTGGCGTTGACCAGCGCGCCCTCTTTGACGACGAGGTTGAGGCCGTCATAGACGGGGTTGACCAGAAGCACGTCGAAGTTTCGCAGCGCCGCCATCGCCTTCCGCTCGCTCTCCCCGATCTCGAGGCGTATCGGCAGCCAGCCCGCGCTTCCGAACTCGGAATTGGTGCGTCCGACCGCCTGGCGGATCAGCCGCAGGTAGCGGCTGTAGACGGCGACGTCTTGCCGTGACGGCTGCAGGAACGCCCAGAACTGCACCTTGCCTCGAAGCTCCGGGTGATAGCGCAGCAGCTTGTCGAATGCGATGAAGCCACGCACGATGTTCTTGGACGGGTCGGTGCGGTCGATGCGGACGATGAGCTTCGGCGGGCGCCACGTCGAGATTTCGCGCTCGATCCTCCTCACGCCTTGCGTCTGCGCCAGCCGCGTCGTCGCCGGCACATCGATGGAGATCGGATAGTGACGCGCGTACACCACGCGGCCGCCGAACAGCACCGCGCGTTCGTGCTCGTCGACCTGAAGGCCGGCATTCTCTTCGCACGTCATCAGGAAGTTGCGGACGTCGAGGCTCGACTGGAATCCGACCACGTCGCAGCCCAGCATCCCTTCGAGGATGGCGTCGCGCATCGGCTTGGGCAGGATCTTCCAGTACTGCGGCGTCGGCCAGGGAACGTGCACGAAATGCTGGATGATCGCCGACGGCAGGGCCTGCCGCACCAGGCGGGGCACCAGGTAGAGCTGGTAGTCGTGCACGAGGACCAGCGGCCGCTTCGGCGCGGCGCGGGCGACGTCGACGACCCGCGCGGCGACCTGCCGGTTGACCTCCACGTAACCCTCGCGCCAGGCCTGGTGGATCCGCTCGTCGATGATCGGCTCGTTGGCGAGGTCCCACAGGTAGTGCTGGATGAACCACAGCACCGGATTCGCGAACACCGAGTAGTACATGTCGTACTGCTCACGCGTCGGCGACACATAGTGGAGGTTGCCCGTGGTTTGCAGCAGCGGCACACTCAGCGTTCCGGTGTGGCTGGTGGCCAGGGTGCGCTCGGCGTCCGTGCGCGCGACCGCGACCCAGTCTGCCCCCATGGCGTCGGCGAGCGTGAGCAGGCCGGTGATGACCCCGCCGGCTCCGCGCTTGAAGCCGCCTTCCGGCCTGGGTTCGTGGGGGGCGCGATTGCTGACCACGATCGGCGAGCAGTCCGGAAGCGTCCGCGTCACGTACGACCGCAGTGAAGACGCGGGCGTAGTCCTCAAGATCGAGGTGATGAGCGGCCGTTCGGTGTCGGCGATGCTCATGGGCTTAGCCTCCCATGACGATGGCGATGCCGGCGAAAGGGTGTTCGGGCGACATCGAGGAGCGGCTTAAGGCCGCTTAACAACTCTAAACGCATTAGCGAGCCGGGCTACCCGGTGCGGGCGCCCGTCCTTTCCTTGACCAGGGCCGAGCGATCGATCGGGACCTCGCGCAAGCGCGTGCCGGTGGCTCGGGCGAGCGCGTTGGCGAGGGCGGCCGGGCCGGGGATGGCAGGCGGCTCGCCGACGCCCTTGGCCCCGAGAGGACCGAACGGGGATGGGATCTCGATCAGGCGCACATCGATGTCGGGTAATTGGTCTGCGGTCGGCAGCTCGTAGTCGAGGAAGCTGCCCGTGCGCAGCTGGCCGTCGCCATCGAAGGCGAGCTGCTCGCCCAGCGCCCGGCCCAACGCCTGCGCCGCTCCGCCGTGGATCTGGCCTTCGACCTCGGGCGGGTTGATCGCCTTGCCCACGTCCTGGATCGCCGCGTAGCCCGTCAGCTGGAAGGCCCCGGTTTCGGGATCTGTGCGCACCCTCGCAATCTGCACGGTGAACTGCGGCGACGCGGACAGCACGGCCGACCGGCCGCTCGCGTGGATCGGCTTGTGCCGGCCCATGAACTCGGTGCTGGCGGCGACCAGCCGGGTGATCTCGACAAACCGATCGGGGACGCCCCGCACCGACACGCGGCCGTCGGAGATCTCGAGATCCTCGGGCGCCGCCTCGAGCTCGTCGGTGGCGATCTCCAGGAGCTGGCGGCGAGCCTCCAGCGCGGCCTCTTGCACCGCACCCCCGATGCTGTAGGTGGTCTGGCTGCCCGCGGCGATGGGTCCGTGAGGCGCGACGTCGGTCTCGCCGGTCTGGATGCGGACCTTGTCGGCCGAGACTCCGAACGCATCGGCCGCGATCATCGCGAGCCCGGTCGTCGCCCCGCTGACGTCGGGCGTGCCGATCACGATCGAAAGAGTGCCGTCCGGTTCCACGCGGCAACCCGCCGCCGCCGGCGTGCGCGCGCCGCCCCAGGAGCCGACGGCGACGCCAACGCCCTCGCCCGGCCCGACGGCTGCTTTGTACAGAGGGTGCCGGGCCGCCTCCTCGAGGCACTCGACCATCGCGATGCGCGGCCATGGGCTCTTGTCGGCCGAGGGGTCGCCCTCCTTCGAGGCGTTGAGCAAGCGCAGCTCGATCGGATCCATGTCCAGCTGCAGGGCGAGCTCGTCGATCGCTGACTCGAGGGCGAAGTACGCCTGCGGCGCACCCGGGCCTCGATAGGCGTCGACCGGTGTCTTGTTCGTGGCGACCTCATACCCCGTCAGCTCGAAGTTCGCGATCTGGTAGGTCCCGCCGAGGAACGAGCCCGTGATGCCCGCGTGCCAGCCGCTGGTGGCGCCGTTGTCGTAGTGGTATTTGACGCGCAGCGCTACCAGCTTGCCGTCTTTTTTGGCGCCGAGCTCGAGGTCGAACGCCGCGCCCGGGGCAGGGTGGCCGACGATGAATTCCTGCTGGCGCGTCAGCGCCAGGCGCACCGGCCGGCCCACCTTGAGGGCGAGCATCGACAGCAGCACTTCGAGCAGGATCACCTTGCCCCCAAAGCCTCCGCCTACCGGCATCGGCACGACCCGCACCTTATAGGCGGGAACGCCGAGGGTTTTGGCGACGTCCTCGCGGAGCGCGAACGGCCCTTGCGTGGGCGCCCAGATGGTCACGCCGCCATCGGCTTCAGGCCGCGCGATCGCCACATGTGGCTCCATCGGCGAGTGGTGCACGCCCGCGAGCCGGTATCTCTGCTTGATGACGACGTCCGCGCCGGCCAGCGCCTTGGCGACGTTCCCCCGCTTGAAGCTGGCCACCGCGGTGACGTTGGGCGGGCGCTCCACCGGCTCGGACTCCGCCGCGGTAGCCGCCCCGTGCACAGCGGCGTCCTCTTCCGAGGTCTCCGCCACGGTGTCGAGCACCTGCGGCGCGCCCTCGCGCATGGCGGCCTCGGCGTCCGTCACGGCAGGAATCGGCTCGAGGTCGACCTCGACCAGCGCCGCGGCATCCGCGGCCGCCGACTCGCTGATCGCGACCACCGCCGCCACCGCCTGCCCGCCGTAGAACACGCGATCCACCGCGAGCGGCTTGTCAGGCCCGTTGGCGTTCGAGCGGAGGTCGGCTCCAGTGAAGACGCCGACGACGCCTGGGGCCGCGGCCGCGCCGGTGGTGTCGATGGACCTGATCCTGGCCGCCGGCAGAGGGCTCAGGACAATTTGGACGTGGAGGAGCCCCGCCATCTCGAGGTCGGCCGTGTACCTGGTCACCCCGGCGACCTTGTCCGCACCCTCGAGCCGCCGCTGGCCCCGCCCCACCAAGCTCATCCCGATCGATCATCGCAGAGCCGGGGGTTTGAGGGTGGGGGGCCACGGGCCACGAGTGGACTTTCGGGCCGCTCCCCGCCACAATGATGTTGGAGTAAGCGGCGGCCCGACTCGGTCCGCCACCCCTCGTCGGCGCGCTCTCGCCCCGGTCACCGCGAAGAGGACACCGGGAAGAAGGCGAGTGGGAGAGGCAAGGCCTCGAGCTTTTCGATCTAGGAGAAAGCTATGACTCCAGCTTCGGTCCGGTATCTCAAAGCCCTATGTGTGGGCGGTGTGGCGATCCTGGTGGCGATCGCATGCGGCAACCCGACGCCGCAGAGCTCGAATCTGGCTTCCAACCAGACGCTGACGTTCCCGATCCTTGCCGACTTCGGCACCCTCGACCCGGCGGTGTCCGACGCGGAGACGGACCAGGAAATTCAGCAGAACATGTTCGACGGTCTGGTCAAGTTCGACAACAACCTGAACGTCGTTCCCGACATCGCCGCGTCCATGCCGACGGTTTCTTCCGACGGCAAGACGTACACGTTCAAGCTCCGCACCGACGTCACGTTCTCCAACGGCGACAAGGTCACCTCGAAGGACGTCCTGTATTCGTGGAACCGCTCGGCGGCCATGCAGGGCGCGTACGCGACCAACCTTTCCGCAATCGAGGGCTATGACAAGGTTTCCAAGAACACGGCGAGCGGCGCCGCGCTCGAGGCTCTCCTCGAGAAGAACGACCCCTCGGTCACTCTGACCGGGCTCACCGCTCCTGACGCAAGCACCGTCATGGTCAAGCTTGCCAACCCCGCCGGCTGGTTCCTGCCCGCCATCGCGCTGTCAGGCTCCACGGGCGAAATCGTTGACGTCAACGCAGTCAAGCAAGACTTCGACAACTGGTGGACGAACCCGGCCACCGCGATCGGCACCGGGCCGTTCAAGATGACCTCTCGCGTCCCCAAGCAGTCGGTCGACTTCGCGGCCGTTTCCAACTGGTGGGGTTCGCCAAAGCCGACCCTGACCAAGGTTCACCTCGACGTCTCGGTCACCGACCCGTCGACCGCCATCACGAAGTACGAGCAGGGCGGTTATGACGTCTACGGCTACGGCGGCTACAGCAACATGCCCGTCGCCGACATCAAGCGGATCCAGGCCACTTCTAACGAATCGTCTCAGCTCCTTCTCCAGCCCAAGGTCAGAAGCTACTGGGTCAGCTTCAACATGGTTCACGACGCGAAGCGGACCGCGGCGGGTCCGTTCCTGCTCGCGAACGGCCAATCCGCGCACGACCTGCGCATGGCCTTCGCGCTGGCGGTCGACAAGGCCAAGCTGGTCACCGTCGTCTGCCAGGACATCGTCTGCACGCAGGCCACCGGCGGCCTGATCGTGAAGGGGCTCACCGGGTACCTCGGCGACGGCCAGGACCCGCTGGCCAAGTTCGACGCCGCCCAGGCCAAGACGCTCCTCAAGAGCGCCGACCCTGACGGCACCAAGACCAAGGGCCTGACCTACACCTACGACCCCGAGAACTCGCTCAACAAGCCGACCGCGGAGTTCCTGCAGTCGCAGTGGCACGACAACCTGGGGGTCGACGTGGCCATCCAGCCCGTGTCGCACTCGCAGTTCATCAAGGGCCGCCTCAAGGGTCAGTACGTTCTGTCCCGCGACGGCTGGCAGGCCGACTACAACCACCCGCAGGACTGGTACGACAACCTGTGGGGCCACGTCGTCGGCTGCCCCGACTCGGGCTGCAGCACCGGCTACGACACCAAGGCCTATGACGACCTTCTCGACAAGGCCGACACCGAGAGCGGCGACCAGGCGAATGCCGACTACAAGGCGCTCGCCCAGATGCTCATCAACGACGTCGTCTACATCCCGCTCTACTACTCGAAGGGTGCCTTCCTCTTCAAGCCGTACGTGAAGGGCGCCGGCACCAACAACTTCTCCGACTTCCACTGGAACGAGATCCAGATCCTGTCCCACTAGTCCGACCGTGAAGAGGGCGCTCGCACGCTGCGGGCGCCCTCTTCTTTCACAATTAGGGTGGACGTGCTGACCCGAGGGACGCTGCTCTACATCGGCCAGCGGCTGGTGCTGATCGCATTCACGGTGGTGGCCGTGTCCTCGATCGTCTTTCTCGGCATCCACCGGCTCCCCGGTGACGCCCTTTTCAACGAGCACCTGCATGGCACGCAGTACGAGCTGCTCCTCCACCACTACGGGCTCGACAAGCCGCTTTGGGAGCAGTACACGAGCTTCCTGCAGGGAATGTTCTTGCACGGCAACCTTGGCGAGTCGCTCGTGAACCGGGGCGTCCCGATCACCCCGCTGGTCCTGCGCGAGCTGACCGTGAGCGTCGAGGTCGGGCTGTTCGCCCTCATCTTCACGATCGGGTTGGGAATGCTGCTCGGCGTGGTGGCGGCGCTCCGCCAGAACTCGTGGGTGGATTACGTCCTCAGCACGACCTCGGTGATCGGCTACAGCATGCCGAGCTTCGTCATCGCCACGTTCCTGATCCTTCTGTTCGCGGTGTGGCTCGACAATCTCACCCAGGGCACCTTCTACTTCCAGATCGGCTGGACGGGCACGTACGGCAGCATCGGCGAGATCTGGCTGCCCGCGTTCGCGCTCGGCTTCCCCTATGCCAGCATCGTTGCCCGCCTGACGCGCGCCAGCATGCTCGAGGTGATCCGCCAGGACTACATCCGCACCGCGCGGGCCAAGGGACTCAGGGAGACCGTGATCACCATCCGCCATGCGCTGCGCAACGCGCTCATCCCGGTGATCACGATCCTCGGCCCGCTCGTGATCGGCATCATCACCGGCGGCGTCATCATCGAGAACATCTTCGGCATCCCCGGCCTCGGCAAGGAGTTCGCGAACAGCATCCTCAACCGCGACTACAACATCGTGATCGGCGTCTTCACGATGTACGCGGCGCTGGTCGGCCTCGCCAACCTGGGCGTCGACCTGCTCTACGTCGTCATCGACCCCAGGATCAGATACTGATGGCAGCCACCGCCGCCGCCGTCGTCACGCGGCCGATCGCGCCCGAGCAGGCCAGCCTGTGGTCGGATGCGTGGCGCCGGCTGCGCCGCAACCGCATGGCGCTGATCAGCGCGGTGTACCTGACGCTTTTGGTGGTCGTCGCCATCGTGGCCATCTTCAAGACCCCGTACTCATACCGGGCCGTCGGCGTGGCGCTGCCCTATTCCGGTCCCAGCGCCGCCAACTGGTTGGGCGCCGACATCCTCGGCCGCGACGTCCTCAGCCGCCTTTTGGTCGGCGCACAGATTTCCCTGATCGTCGGCGTGGGCACACAGGTGTTGGTCCTGGCCGTGGGGGTGCCGATCGGCCTGATCGCCGGCTACTACAAAGGCGTCGCTGACTCGGTGGTCAGCTTCATCATCAACGTCTTCTACGGGATCCCGGACCTGCTGGTCGCCATGATCCTGCTGCTGCTGCTCGGGCCGAGCCTCAACAACATCATCATCGCGATCGTCGCCACGCGCTGGATGGACATGACCAGGCTCGTGCGCGGCCAGACGCTGGCGCTGCGCGAGCGCGAGTTCATCGAGGCGGCGCGTGCCAGCGGCGCCAAGCCGTTGAAGATCCTGTTCGGGCACATCCTCCCGAACGCGTTGGGACCGATCATCGTGCAGGCCACGTTCGGAGTTCCCGCCGCCATCCTCTTCGAGGCTTTTCTCAGCTTCCTCGGCATCGGCGTCCAACCCCCGACCCCCTCCTGGGGCTCGATGGCCAGCGACGGCCTGGCCGCGATTCGGATCGCCCCGCACATGGTGCTGGCGCCCTCCATCGCGCTTTCGCTCACGCTCATGGCCTTCAACTTCCTCGGCGACGGCTTGCGCGACGCGCTCGACCCGCGGTCGAGGCGTTAGAGAAGGATTTGGCGAACCCGATCCTCCAGGTGCGCGACCTGCGCACCCAGTTCGCCACCGAAGGCGGGATCGTGAAGGCGGTCGATGGCGTCAGCTTCGAGCTGTACCCCGGTGAGAGCCTCGGCATCGTGGGCGAGTCGGGGAGCGGCAAGTCGATGACCGCGCTGTCGCTGTTGAGGCTGGTGCCCGAGCCGGGCCGCGTTGTCGGCGGCCAGGTGCTGTTCCGCGACCAGGACCTCCTCCAGCTCACGAGTGAGGAGATCCGCGAGATTCGCGGGCGCGACATCGCGATGATCTTCCAGGACCCGCAGAGCTCTCTCAACCCGGTGCTGCGCACGGGGTTCCAGGTCGACGAGGCGATGCTCGCGCACGGCAAGCCCAAGAACCAGGCGCGCGCGCGGACGCTCGAGCTGCTCAAGAAGGTGCGGATCCCGGCCGCCGAGAGCCGTTACAAGGACTTCCCCCATCAGCTCAGTGGCGGCATGCGCCAGCGCGCCATGATCGCGATGGGGCTCGCCAACGCGCCGGCGATCCTGATCGCCGATGAGCCCACGACGGCCCTCGACGTCACCGTTCAGGCTCAGATCCTCGAGCTCCTGGCCGACCTCAACCGCGAGCTCGGCACCGCCATCATCATGATCACGCACAACATGGGCGTGGTCGCCGGGCTGTGCACGCGTGTGCTCGTCATGTACGCGGGTGAGATCGTCGAGCAGGGACCCGTCGAGCAAATCTTCGCGAACCCACAGCACCCGTACACGTGGTCGCTGCTCAAGAGCATGCCGCGCGTCGACGCCCTTCGCCACGAGCGCCTGCGCTCCATCGAAGGCATGGCGCCGGACCTGCTGCGCCCGCCGTCCGGTTGCCGTTTCCATCCCCGCTGCCCGTTCCGCATCGACAAGTGCTTCACCAATGAGCCGCAGCTGGAGGAGGTCGGGCCGGGCCAGCGCGCCGCGTGCTGGGTGACGATGGATCGCGCGCGCAAGGAGATGGGCGCCGACGAGCTCAAGGACATCCGGCCCGGCGCCGGTTCAAACGTCCACCCCGGGGAGGATCGCTAGTGGCGGAAGCGGCGGTCAAAGGCACGCCCGCGCCGGCGCCGTCCGGCGCGAAGTCGCTCGTGCGCGTCGAGAATGTGGTCAAGCATTTTCCGGCCGGCCTCGGCACTCACGTGCACGCAGTGGATGGTGTGAGCTTCGACATCCGCGAGGGCGAGACGCTAGGCCTGGTGGGCGAATCGGGGTGCGGGAAGTCGACGCTGGCGCGCCTGGTCACGCAGCTGATCCCGGTGACGTCGGGAAAGGTGTTCTTCGGCGACGTGGAGCTGACAAAGCTGCGCGGCGAGAAGCTGCGCCAGTACCGCCGCCAGCTCCAGATGATCTTCCAGGACCCATTCGCTTCTTTGGATCCTCGGATGACGGTCGGCGACATCATCGCCGAGCCGCTCGACAACTTCCGCATCGTCCGGGGCCGAAAGCGCAACCAGCGCGTGCAGGAGCTGCTGAAGATCGTCGGGCTCAACCCCAACTTCAACAACCGCTACCCGCATGAGTTCTCGGGAGGCCAGCGGCAGCGCATCGGCATCGCGCGCGCTCTCGCCCTCAACCCGAAGCTCGTCGTTTGCGACGAGGCGATCTCGGCGCTGGATGTTTCCATCCAGGCTCAGATCGTCAACCTGCTCGAGGACCTGCAGCGCGAGTTCCGGCTCACGTATCTGTTCATCGCCCACGACCTCTCGGTTGTGCGCCACATCAGCGACCGCGTGATGGTGATGTACCTCGGCAAGATCGTCGAGATCGCCGACAGCGTCGAGACCTACAGCTCGCCGAAGCATCCCTACACGAAGGCGCTGCTCTCGGCCATTCCGGTCCCGGACCCCAAGGTCCAGCGTGGTCGCCGGCTCGTCGAGCTGACCGGCGAGATCCCTTCGCCGATCAATCCGCCGTCAGGATGCCGCTTCCACACGCGCTGTCCGATCGCACGCCTGCCCACGCCTTGCGCCGAGACCGAACCCCCGCTGGAGGAAAAACGCCGCGACCACCTCGCCGCGTGTCACTTCTCGTCCGACGTCTGATTCCGCACTTCTGGGTCCAAAGGGGCCGAATTCAGAATTTATTTGGACGTTTCGGGCCCAAACGTGCGGAATCAGTGCTTGAGGATCCGGGCCTGCCTCCAGTCGAAGTCGTACAGGGCGTTGCCGCCCACGCCCTTCACATAAGAATGGACGAGGTACTCCTGCTGGCCGTAGACGAGCGCAGCCATGATCGAATCGTTGAGCAGCAGCTGGCCCGCGGTCCTGTAGTCGACGTCGGCTAGCGGCAGCGGCCTGGCGTTGGCATTTGCCACCAGCGAATCCAACGCCGGGTTTGAGTAGCACGACCCGCCCGAGCTCGCGCCGCTGACGAACAGGTAGTCGAACCAGTCCTGCGGGTGGTTGTAGTCCGCGCTCCAGCCCTGCCTGAACGTGGTGTACATGCATCGACTGTTGCGGTTGTTCAAGAAGTTCAAGCGGTCGACCTCCACGCACCCGACGTTCACGCCCAGGTTCTTCTGCCACTGGAGCTGGAGGTTTGCGCAGACGGCCTTGTTGAAGGCGTCGGTGTCGTAGGTGTAGACGAGGTTCTTGACCTTGGCTCCGGTCGGATCCCAGGCCTGGTATTCGGCTTTGGCGGCGGCGGCATCGAACTTCGTGGCCGGATCCTGGCCGTCGCCGAGGTATGCCACCAGCCCCTTGCTGATGAGGCCGCCGGTGGCCGGCGTGCACGACGTGCCCTGCGAGCAGAGAGCGTCGGCCAGCGCCTTGCGGTCGATCGCGGCGCTGAAGGCGTGGCGGCCGGCGCGCCCGGCCTCGATCCCCGCGAACGGCCCGGTCTTGATGTTGAAGCCGACCCAGTAGGTGAACCCCGCGGGAACCAGTGACAGCTCGCTGCTGAGCTTGGCGTCGGACACATAGCGGACCGCGGCCGCAGGCGCTAGCGACTGGCGGCCGTAGCCGATGAGGCTGTACGCACCCGCCTCGTATCGAGTGATCTGCGCGGGCTGGTCCGGCAGCACGTCGATGTGGATGCGGTGCAGCGAGCCGGTCTTGCCGCCGTACCAGGCGGGCACCGGTTCGAAATCGAGAGACTGGCCGGCCGCGCGGGCAGTCAGGCGGAACGGACCGCTGCCGATGAGCGTCTCGGGCCTCGTGAACCATGTGGCATCGCCGGCGGATGCGATCACCTTGCGATCGACGACCCAGAAGGGCCACAAACCGACGAGCGTCGTCCAGTAGCCGGCGCGCTTGCTCAGCGTCGAGGTGAACGTGTAGTCGTCGACCTTGGCCAGGCCGCTCAGCGTGCTCGCGCGCCCCGAGGCAACCGCGTTGTAGCCGGCGACGACCGAGAACAGCCCGGCGAAGTCGCCCTGCTTGGCCGCCGCGCGGTTCCAGCTGTAGATGAAATCGTCGGCCGTGATCGGATCGCCATTCGAGAAGACGGCGTCATGCCGGATATGGAATGTGTAGATGAGGCCATCCGCGGAGAGGTCCGCTGGGCCGACGGCGATGTCGGGAACCTCATGCAGCGATTGGTCGAACTTGTACAGGCCGGAGAAGACGTTGCGAAATATGTCCACGTCGGTCGGAGTCGAGATCTGCGCGGGGTCGAGGTCGGCCACGTCCTTGGCGATCGGGAAGCTCAGCGTCTGGTCGGCGGCCAGCACCTCGGCGGGAGGTGGGGGAGTGCCTGGGTTGCACACGGCCACGAGGAGGAGGGCGGCGAAGGCGGCGCCGAGGAGTCTCAAATCAAAAGGAGGATCTTGCCGGTGCTCTTGCCGCTCGCGACCCGCTCGAGCGCTTTGGGCGCTTCAGCGAGCGGCATGCGGGCGGAGATCAGCGGCTTGATCTTTCCGGCGGCGTAGAGGTCCATCAACGCGGCGTTCGCAACGGGGATCAGCTCGGGCGCGCGCTTCGAGTAAAGGCCCCAGTGCAGT
>VBHB01000098.1 GCA_005880315.1 Chloroflexota bacterium
GATACCAAATGCTGCCACCAGGACGTCAACACCGTGTCCGCGAGGCCGGGGTGGCGCTCGATCGCCGCGGTGCGATCCGGCCAGGTGATCAACGTCGACGACGACATCGCGTCGCGATGGGGACCTCGCGTCGTCGACTTCCTCCGCGCGATCGCGCCCCACGTCAAGCAGCTCGAGGCCCAGGCGGCCTGATGCTCATCCTCGGGCGGAGGTTCGCGCGGCCCGCCCGACGTCCGGCCGCGCTTCTCCAGGGACTGCCGTACCTGCCGTGGGTGTGGGCGGGGGCCGGATTCGTGGCGCTCGCCGGCGCCGCCGTGCTTGGTGTCCTCGTCGGGCCGGTCCACATCGGGCTCGGCACAGTGGTGCAGTCTTTCCTGGCTCCGATTCCTTGGTTGCACATGACCGCGATCGATCCCGGCCAGGCCTCGATCCTGTGGTCGCTCCGGATCCCACGCGTCGTGCTGGGAGCCATCGTCGGCGCCATGCTGGCGGCGGCCGGCGCGGCCTACCAGGGAGTGTTTCGGAACCCGCTCGCGGACCCTTACCTGTTGGGGGCCGCAGCGGGCGCCAACCTGGGGGCCACGCTGGCGATCGCATTCGCGCCCGGTTCGACGTTGATCGGCGTCAACGTGGTGCCGCTGGCGGGTTTCGCAGGCGCCGGGCTCGCCGTGGCCGGCGCATACGCCCTCGGCCAGACCGTCACGGGGCTTCGAAACACCACCGGCCTGATCTTGGCCGGGGTGGCGATCGCGGCGTTCTTCAACGCCGTCCAGACATACGTCCAGCAAGCGCAGACGAGCAACATCCGTCAGGTCTACTCGTGGATCTTGGGCCGTCTCGTCACCGCGGGGTGGGATGGGGTGCTGCTGGTGCTGCCTTATGTGGTCCTCAGCATCGCCGTGATCGTCCTTTACCGGCGTCTCCTGGATGCCTTGAGCGTGGGGGACGAGGAGGTCACGAGCCTTGGCATCTCGGCGCGCCGCGTGCGACTGATCGTCGTCGTCGCGGCGACGCTCGGCACCGCGGCGGTAGTCGCAATCGCGGGCACCATCGCATTCGTCGGCATCATCATTCCGCACACTGTGCGGCTGCTGGTCGGCCGCAGCTACCGCGTCGTCATTCCCCTGTCCCTGCTGTTCGGCGCGGCGTTCCTGATGCTCGCGGACACGGCTGCCCGGACGGTCGCCGCGCCTGCGGAGCTGCCCATCGGCGTCATCACCGCCTTCGTGGGCGCGCCGTTCTTCATCGTGGTGATGCGATCGACGCGGGCCGCGGCGTTATGAATACCCCACAGAATCTTCGATTTTGCGAGGACCCCTTATGAGCGATGTCGTCCTTACCAACGTAGGCATCGCCTATGAATCGGATGTCGTGGTCAGCGGGCTCGACCTGAGCATCAGCTCCGGCGAGTGGCTTGCGCTCATCGGGCCCAACGGGGCCGGCAAGACCACGATCCTGCGCGCGATCGCCCGCCTGGTCGCGTATGAAGGGGAGATTCGCATCGGCGAGCAGGCCGTGTCGGCGCTGAACGGCCGCGAGCTCGCTCGTCAGGTGGCAATGGTCATGCAGGAGCCGCACATGCCCGACGGCATGTCGGTGGCCCAGTACGTGCTCTTGGGCCGCAGCCCACATCTCACATATTTTGGAAAGGAAGCGCGGCGCGATCAGCGCATCGTCAGCGACATCCTCGAACGCCTCTCGCTCCAGGCCATGGCCGCGCGACCCCTCGACCACCTGAGTGGCGGTGAACGCCAGCGGGCCGCCATCGCCCGCGCGCTCGCGCAGCAGGCGCCAATCCTGCTCATAGACGAGCCGACGAGCTCGCTTGACGTGGGACGCCAGCAGGAGGTGCTCGAGCTGATCGACGCGCTGCGCGCCGAGCAGGGCTTGACGGTGATTGCCGCGATGCACGACCTCACCCTCGCCGGCCAGTACGCGGACCGCCTCGCCCTGCTCGTCGGCGGCAAGCTGGTTGCGCTCGGACCGCCCGCGGAGGTGCTGACCGAGCCGGCCATCGCCAGCCACTACCACGCGCACGTCCAGGTCATATCGCTGAACGGATCGGGGCGCGCGGTCGTTCCTGTTCGCTCCCACCCGAGCGAGGTGACCCCGTGAAGTCGAAGGACGTCCCCACCGAGGGGCCGGCGCTCGCGACCACGAAAGCCTCGTCGGTCGTGATGGTCAACACCGGCGAAGGCAAGGGCAAGTCGACCGCGGCCTTTGGCACCGCGATGCGAGCTGTGGCACGCGGCTGGAAGGTTTGCGTGATCCAGTTCGTGAAATCCGGGAAATGGAAGGTGGGCGAGGAGAAGGCCGCCGTCAGCCTTGGCATCGAGTGGCTGACGATCGGCGACGGGTTCACGTGGGACAGCAAGAACATGGACCGCACAGAGGCGATCGCCCGGCACGCGTGGACCGTGAGCAAGGAGAAGATCCGCTCGGGTGACTATGGGCTGGTCGTCCTCGACGAGATCACATACCCGATGAACTGGGGCTGGATCCCAACCGCCGAGGTCGTCGACGTGATCAAGAACCGGCCCCCGTCGGTGAACATCATCGCCACGGGACGCGATGCCCCCGCGGAGCTGGTCGAGCTTGCTGACACCGTGACGGAGATGCGGAAGACCAAGCACGCGTTCGATCGCGGCGTGCGCGCGATCCGCGGCATCGATTTCTGATGGCACTCGTCCTTCTTCTCGGCGGTGCGCGCAGCGGCAAATCGGCGATGGCGGTGCAACTGGCCGCCGATTCCCAGGCCCCAGTGACGTTCATCGCCACCGCGAGCGCCGGTGACGACGAGATGGCGGAGCGGATCCGCCGGCATCGGGAGTCCCGCGCCGCGGAGTGGAAGACGGTCGAGGCGCCGATCGATGTGCTTGCGCCGATCCGCGCGACGCCCGCGGGCGATTTCATCGTCATCGACTGCCTCACGCTGTGGGTCGCCAATCTTCTCGGCGGGGGCGCCGGCGCCGCGGAGATCGACAGCGCGGCGGCGGAAACGGTTCGAGCGCTGCAGGCGCGCGATTCCGTAGTCGTGTCCAACGAGGTTGGCCTCGGCATCGTGCCTGTCAACGAGCTCGCGCGGCGCTTTCGCGATGTGCTGGGCAGTGTCAATGCACTCTTCGCGCAGGCAGCGGATCGTGCCGTCCTGATGGTGGCCGGCCGAGCGCTCGACCTGGCTTCGATCGAGAGCGTGCTGGAGCGCCGGTGAGCATTCGGTCGATGCGGGCGGCGATGGCCTTCCTGACCGTCATCCCGCTCGCGACCGCGGGCGACGCGTCGGGCGAGCGGCTGGGCCGCGGCTACTTTCCCGCGGTCGGCGCCTTGCTCGGCCTGATCGCAGGCGCCGCGTTCGGCTTGATGGCCGCCATCACGTCCCCTTTGCTCGGCGCGGTGGCGGCCACGGCGGTGCTGGCAATCCTGACCGGAGCGCTCCACCTCGACGGGGTCGCCGACGCGGCGGACGGCTTGTTCGGAGGTGGGGACGTCGCGCGCCGGCTCGAGGTGATGCGCGATTCGCGGGTGGGATCGTTCGGGCTCGTCGCCGTGGTGCTGCTGCTGGCCGGCGACGTGGCAGCGCTGGCGGCCATGCCGGCGCCAAGGGCGATCGTCGCCCTCGTGATCGCCGGCGCGATGTCGCGCTGGGTCCTTCTTCTGATGATCGCCGCTGTGCCCTATGTGAGACAGGCGGGCCTCGGCGTCGTCGCCGGCGGCCCCCATCGGCGCCTCGACCTCGTGCTCGGCACGGGGATCACGGCCATCGTGTGCTTGCTCGATTGGCGGCGTGCTGCGGTTGCATTGCTCGTCGTCCTGCTGATCGCGACGGTGCTGGGGGTGCTGGCCCGCAGGCGAATCGGAGGAGCCACCGGAGACGTCTACGGCGCCTCGGCCGAGCTCACCCAGCTCGGCGCGCTGATCGCGTTCGCAGCTCATCTGTGACCCGGGTCTGGCTCATCCGCCATGGGGAGTCGACCCGTGCGCCGGACACCGTGGTCGGCGTGACCGACCCGCCTCTGAGTGAGCAGGGACTCGCGCAGGCTCGTGTCCTGGCGGTGGCCATGGCTGCGCGGCCTCTGGTGCGTGTCGTCTCGAGCGACCGGCAGAGGGCGCTCGAGACCGCGCGTATCGTGGCGGAGCCCCACAGCCTTCCGGTTGACTCGACCCTGGCGCTGCGCGAGATCGATTTCGGGGCGTGGGAGGGCAGGTCGCTGGCGGACCTCTGGTCGGAGGAGCCGGATGCCGCACGGGCGTGGGAGCAGGACATCAGCTCGACGCCGCCAAGCTTCGGCGAGAGCCTCCACGATCTCGAGGGCCGCGTGGCGATGTTCTGGGCCGGCTTGACGCCGCTGCCGCCACGCGGCGAGGTCGCGATCGTCGCGCATCGCGGCTCGCTGGCTGTGCTCCGCGCCTTGATCAGCGGGTCGACCGTTGCGGACGCGTTCCGCGTCGAGCTCGACCTCGGGGCAGCGATCCCGGTGGTCGCCGGCTAGGCGCTGCCGCCCGGCAGAGGACGCGCCAGGGGCGGCGGTGCGGGTGATGTGTCCGCGGCGGCAACGTAGTGCCAACCCAGGGCATCGCCATCGTGGAGGCTCGCTTCCGTGAAGCCGGTGGTCGAGCCGGCCCACACGCGTCTCGTCTCGAGGAACAACGCCCAGTACGGCTTGTTTTGGGGGAAGCACTCTGTGACCTGCGGCGGCTCGTTGTCGACCTGGCAGACGGCTTTGCCCGAGCTCAGCTTGTGCGCCATGTACTGCACGCCTGATTGATCCATCAGCGCCTGGCCGTCGATGGCTGCGCCGTCAAATCCAACGCATCTTTGAATGGCTGCGCCGGACATGTGTTCAACGACCACGTATGCGTGGTGTGCGGCGCTCGCGTTCACGCACGGGATGCCTGCCGAAGTTCCCGCCGGAGGCGGGCTACAGGCAGTGACGAACAGTGCCAGCGTTATGCCGGCGACGTGATGAATACGCACGTCCCCCCATCCTTTAAGACGGTCGTGGGGGTCGAAAGCTTGCGTGGTTTGGGGTTAGGTCGGCCTTTCGGCTTTGAGCCTCATCTGCCCGTCGTGCCTGGCGGCAGGCATCGCGAAATCGAACCGATCGACCGCGAGCGAGAGCTCCAGGTCGGTCGGAGGAAAGCCAGGCCACAAGCCGGCCATCACCTTTCGGTATCGGTCGGTGTTGCGCAGTGGCTCCAGGAGCGGGTCGATCTCCACGCGGTGACCGTTGAGGAGCGCCTCCATGTACTTCGCGCACGCATGATCCTCGGGATGGTCCGCGGATGCGACCAGCGTGACCGTGGCCGGACGCCTTAACAGGCAGGCTTGCACGGTCGCTCCGGCCACGACCAGACTCCCCGCGAACATGCCTTCACCGGAGCGCACTGCGCCCAACACGGGCGTTCCGGCCGTCGACCGTTGCACCAGCGTCCGGCCCTTGACGTCGGCCTTCGTGATCTGGGTCGGTGAGTTGCTGATCTCGATCCCGGGAATCGGGAGTGCGTTCTCCTCAGCCGAGATGATGGCGCCGGGAATCAGCCGCGCGAGGCTGCGTGCTTCGTCGACGGTCGGAACGAGGATTGATTCTCGTGCGCCGCCTGCCAGCGCGTAAGCGCTCACTGTGAATGACCGCAGAACGTCGATGACGACGACGACGCCCGTTGCGCTGCGTGCGCCCTCGACTCCGATGGCGTGGACTATCCGCACGGCTTGATGTTGACGCCTTGCGGCGCGCCGCATGATATTCATCCAGTGTCATCGTCAGGATCGGAGAGCCAGCATCGAGCCTTCGGCTTCGAGCAAATCGCCGACTGCGGATCGATGCGCGTGGTCGGGCTCAGGCTCGAACGCGGCCAGAAAGTTCCCGAGCACCGCAACGCCATCCCGGTAGCCCTGATCGTGACCGTCGGCCACCTTCAGTTCGACGATGGCTCCCAGCAGGGCGAGGTTGCGGCCGGCGAGATGCTCCTGGTCAACCCCGGCGAGCGCCACACCTATCGCGCCGACGTCGACACCTCGGCCTACCTGGTCTTCGCGGGGCTCCCCGGGGTGCGAAGCAGGACCTGGAGCCTGCGCCGCCGCGACTGAGGCTTCTCAGGGCGCGTTCCACATCCCGATCAACCGGCCGTGGTCAGGGTCGTCGTGCAGCCGGTTCAATGTGGCCACGTCGAGCTGGAACCCGGCCGCCGCCGTGATGTGCAACCGGACCCAGGCCACGGCAACGGCGCGCAGGATGTGCCCGTGACCGAAGGCGAGCACGCGGCCGTCGATGGTTTCGCACAGCCGAATGAACTCGGTCGCCCTGGTGTAAATCTGCTCGGGCGTCTCGCCGCCTGGACAGCCATCGCGATATAGCTGCCAGTCAGGATTCCTCGCGCGAATCTCTTTGCTCGTAATCCCTTCGTAGTCGCCGTAGTCGACTTCGCGCAGGAGCGGCGTGAGACGCGGGTGTACGTAGCCCGCGATCTCGGCCGTGCAAACGGCGCGCTGGAGTGGGCTGGAGAGGACTGCATCGAAGGTCATGGCAGCCAGACGGGCGCCCAATGCCCGCGCTTGTGCCTCGCCCTCGGTGGTCAGCGGAAGGTCGGTGCGGCCCGTGTGACGGCCGCTGCGGCTCCACTCCGTCTCGCCATGGCGGGCGAGGTAGATGTCGAGCGTCAGGCGGGCTTGCCCATCATCTCGGGCCGGCCGGATCGAAGCGAGCGACTCGCGCTCTCGATGACGGCGCCGGCGCGGACCCGCTGTCCGGGCCGGATGCAGACCAACCCGACGACGGCGTGACCCCCGCTCGATTTCAGCGCCTCGTTGACCGCAGACAGCACCCGGTTTGCCGCGTGCGCGGTGCCCGCGACGTCGGTGTCGGGCAGGATGGCGAGAAGCTGCGGCGGGGTGCGGCCCAGGACTCCTGGCGTATCGACGTCGCGAACCGTACCGGCAAGGGCAGCCGCCATCGTCTTCAACGCCTCATCGGCGGTGCCGACACCGTTGGCCTCGACAAGGAGAACGCCGAGGTTGCGCTGGTAGCGGTGCGCGCGCGCGAGCTCGTCCTCGAGCACGGGCCGTACGAAACGATCGTTGAAGAGGCCGGTCGTCCGGTCGACGATGTGAAGTGGCTCGGCCTGCGGATCGTCGACCTTGACGCCACAGGCGGGACAGAAGATCGCGCCGGGTGGTAGAGGTGAGCCGCACGCCTGGCAGGTCATCGCGTCCGGCCGGCGCCGCAGGAAGTCGCCAATCGGCATTCGGTAAAGCCTATCAGCCAGAGTGCGCGGGCCTGGGAAGCCGTTTATCAACGCGACGTCGCTCTTAACAGGCTGGGTTGTGGGATCGGGAAAATCAAAATAATCTGATCCGGTCGGTGAGTCGGGCTGGGGGAGGGGCCCAACGGGAAGGGAGGGCCCAAGAAAGGTGTGTCTTTCAGCCGACCGCGGCCGCAGCCGTCGCAAGCCAGCTCTCCGCCCACTCCGCCACGGCTGCCAGCACCGGCTGCAGCGCCCGACCGCGCGATGTGAGTCGATAGCTCACGCGCACGGGTGGGCCTGGATCGACGAGCCGCTCCACGATGCCCTCGGTCTCCAGCTCGCGGAGTCTTTCGGTGAGGACTCGATCGCTGATTCCGGGTATGCCGGCGAGCAGCTGGTTGAAGCGCGCAGGCCCAGGCAGCAGGGCTTTGACGACCGCCCCGGTCCAGCGTTTTCCAATCAGCTCGATGGCGCGCTGAAATGGCGCGCTGTAGTCGAGGCCCCCACCGACCATGGGGAGAGATTCTATTCGCTATCGCTGGTCTCGGAAACCACTCGTTTTCCCAATTTCACAAGAAATCTTTGGCCTGGTATGACTGATCAGTCCCGGCCGAGGCCATCCCTTCGAGGGGATAGACTCGCGAGAACGATGGTCCCCGTTGCCCCGCGCTCGAGAAGCCACGCGACATGGACGTAACCAACCGTGTCGTGGTCGTCACCGGCGGTGCCCGAGGCATCGGAAGGGCGCTCGCGAGGAGATTTGCACAGGCTGAAGCTGAGGCTGTGATAGTGGCCGACGTCGATGAAGACGGCGCGCAGAGAGTTGCTCGAGAGATAGACGGCACAGCCATCAGATGCGATGTCTCGCGCGAGGATGACGTGGCAGGCCTGGTCGAAAAAGTGCAGAAAACCAGCGGTCGCATCGACATCTTCTGCTCCAACGCCGGTATCGCGGTCGCGGGAGGGCCAGAAGCATCGACGTCCGATTGGCAGCGCATCTGGGATGTGAACCTGATGTCACATGTCTTCGTGGCGCGCCATGTGCTGCCGCAGATGCTCGAGCGAAAGGAGGGCTATCTACTCGGCACGGTCTCGGCGGCAGGATTGCTGAATCACGTCTTCGCCGCTCCCTACGGGGTCACCAAGGCAGCGGCGCTCTCGTTTTTCGAATGGCTCGCGATCGCCCACGGAGAGGAAGGCATCCGGGTGTCCTGTCTATGTCCCCAGGGCGTCAAGACGGACATGCTCGCGGCGGAGCGCAACATCGGCCTCGATTTTTTGAGCGCCGGTGCCCTCGAGCCGGAGGCTGTGGCCGACGCGGTCGTTCTGGGCCTCAAGGAAGAGAGGTTTTTGATCCTTCCCCATGCGGAGGTCGCCCAGTACTTCAACCGCAAAGCGCAGGACTACGACCGCTGGCTGCGCGGCATGCGCAGGCTGCGGGCAAACCTCCTCGCCGGCTCTAAATAGGCATGCGGAGGGCAGCCCTGGCGGCTGGAATCGTATTCATTGCCGCCGCTTTCGCGGCCGCCACCCGCGTCGCCGACACTCGCGAGGGCCTGATCTTCGAGGTGGTCACCTTGTTTGCCGGCCTGGCCGGTGTGAGCCTCTTGCTCTATGGGCTCGTCACAACGCTGGGCCGCCCAGCTGTCGGCTCGCCGTCGCTCCCAGCTCCACCCCGGCCCGAGAGCAAAACCCACAATGCCGCTGAGCTGGTGGTGGGCGGTTCGGGGCTAGCGGTCGCGGCCATCCTGCTCGGCGGCATCGCCGCCACCGCCGGAGTTTTGTGGGCGCTGTTTGGAGCGATCCTGCTCTTGCCGATGATCGCCGGCTGCACATACCTGTGCTTCGCCTTCGCCCGCGGTCCGCGCCGCGAGTGGAAGGTCGACCTTCAACAGCTCGTGAACCGCCGCTCCAGGCGCGTGTGAACTTCCGGCCCGGTCACGGGCGCCGTTCCAGATTGCGCACCAGGATCACGATGCCGAGCGTGATCAACGCGGCCGGCCACACGACGGACCAGTTGATGATCCCGATGTTCCCGCCAAGCACCGCCAGGCCGATGACAACGAGGATCAAGCCGAACGTAACGCTCTGGTTGTGCCAGGCGGGTTGCGGTGGGGCCGATGGTGCGGAACTCTCGTGGGCCGCGGGCGGCGCGCCGCTCGAGGTTGCGGATCCACCAGGTGTGGCGGGCGTGACTCGCGTGCCGCCTCCCAGCTGTTGAACGAGTTCGCCCCAGACGCGCCTCAGGTCGGCGCTCATCGCGTTGAAGCCATTGCGCTCGCCGCCTCCCTCGATGCGCTCCGGCATCACCAGCCAGAGCACGACGTAGATGAAGATGCCAACGCCCTGGATGAACACGAGGACGAGGAATGCAATTCGCAGCCAGAGTGGATCCAGGCGAAAGCCTTCCGCGAGGCCGGCGCAGACTCCGCCCAGGATCCGGTTGTTGCTGCGATAGAACCGCTGGTCGTTCACGCCGTGCATGTTCGCCCGTTCCCCTTCACTTGACAACCGCTCGATCAGACATTGATGCCCAGGATCTCGCCGACAAGGTAAAACGAGCCACAAACGAGCACGTTGCCAGCTCGTCCAGCAAGGGTTCTGGCTCGATCGAGCGCGGCTGGGGCCGGAAGCACCGCCTCGGCCGTGCCACCGAACATCGCCGCCAGGTCGCCAGCAGGAATTGCATGCCCGCCGGCGCTGGCCGGCTCTGTGAACACGGCGGCATCAGGCCTTAGCGTGCGAAGTGCGGCAAGAAGCTGCACGGGATCCCGCTCGCTCAGCATCGCGAACACGGTCACCAGTCGCTCGGATCCGATCAAACTCCGCAGAGAGACACCGGACTTCGTCATTGCCGCAGGATTGTGCCCGCCATCGAGGACCACACGCGGAGCGGTCGCGATGACCTGCAGCCGGCCGGGCCACGTCGTCTGCGCCAATCCGAGCCGAACGGCCTCGTCTTCGACGTCGTCGAGCGCATGGGCG
Organism: Chloroflexota bacterium; assembly: GCA_005880315.1. Taxonomy (GTDB): domain Bacteria; phylum Chloroflexota; class Dormibacteria; order Dormibacterales; family Dormibacteraceae; genus UBA10449. The sequence continues at coordinate 10,228 of VBHB01000098.1, forward strand.
GTGGCTACCGCCAGGGCCGCGTTGTCGGGTTGGTAATCCCCGACAAGTGGCATTTTCAAATCTCTGTGCGCGAATCCCGGACCAGCGACCGAGACCACATGACCATCCCATCCCCTGGACGTAGATTCCACCTCAACCTCGCGGCCGAGCCGCCATAGAGTTGCTCCCGCTTTCCGCGCATGGGCCTCGACGATTTCGAGCGCAACCCCGTCACATCCCGTGATCACGCGATTGCCCGACTTGATGATCGCTGCTTTCTCATTGGCGATCTCCTCGATGGTGTCGCCGAGATACTTCTGGTGGTCGAGATCAACGTTGGTGATGACCGCGACCCCGAGGTCTAGGGCATTGGTCGCATCGAGCCGGCCACCAAGCCCCACCTCGCAGACGAGGCGGTCGACACGAGGCGCGAGAAAAGCCAGCGCCATTGCCGTGAGCATCTCGAACTCAGTCGCCTGTCCCATCTCCCGTGCGATTGCTTCGAAGGTAGGTATGAGGGCCTCCAGCGTCTGCACGAACTCCTGCTCTGTGATCGGTGTCCGGTCGACCTGAACGCGCTCGGTGTAGGAGACAAGATGTGGCTTCGGCATGAAGCCGACCCTGTGGCCCGCAGCGTGCAGAATCGAGGCAAGGCAGGCCGCCGTCGAGCCTTTGCCGTTGGTGCCGGCGACCAATGCGCCAGGGAGCCCGTGGTCGGGTTGGCCGAGGCGGTCGAGAATGGCTCGGGTGCGTTGGGTGCCGAGCTTCATCCCGAAGCGGCCCAGTTGGGAGATATATGCCAGCGCCTCGGGGTACGTCACGAGCCAATTGTCGCGGGGCGCACAACCCAGCCTTCGCCCTCGAGGGCCCTCCCCTCCCCCAGAGCCCAACGCGCCTAACGCTTCAAGTCAATCGCAGGCAGCCCGCGCTGCCAACCCTGGCTGTTAAGGGCCTATTGGAACTCGATCAAGTTGCCATCGGGGTCTTTGACGTTGAAGGTCCGCTCACCCCACGGGCGGTCCCGAGGAGCCCCGACCGGTTCGATCCCTGCCTTCACCAACCGGTCGTAATAGTCATCGACGTTGGGTGTGTTGACCTCGAGGTGGAGGCCACTGGCCTTGGACTGCAGCAGACCGAGGTGAGAGCTCCCGATCCGGAACAGCGCAAACTCCCCCGGCCGGTGCGCTTCGAGGACCGCGCCCGGAATCCGCGCGTAGAACTCACGTGACTTCTCCAGGTCCCGAACGTGAAAGGTCAAGCCTTCAAGCGACGCTCGCATTGTCTTCACCTCCGCACACGCCGATGACCGAATGCATCGTGCTGACGAAATTTTCGGGCCTCACGGTCGGCGGCGAAGCTCTGCGTCGTAGGTATTGCGGACAAGCATCGCGCGCGTCATCGGCCCCACGCCCCCTGGATTGGGTGTCAGCCAGCCCGCCACCTCTTCGACGCCCGGGCCGAGATCTCCAATCTGGGTGTTGTCGACACGGTTCGCGCTCACATCCACGACAGCGGCTCCCGGCTTGATCATGTCTTTGGTGATGAGATTTGCCTTACCAGCCGCGGCGACGAGAATGTCTGCGTTCTTGGTGAATGCCGCCAGGTTCTTCGTTCGCGTGTGGCAGACGGTGACGGTGGCGCTTCGCTTCAGCAGCAGAAGCGCGGTGGGTTTGCCGACGATGTTGCTGCGCCCGACCACCACGGCGCTCGCGCCCTCTATGCGGACACCACCGCGATCGAGCAGCTCGATGATTCCGGCCGGCGTGCAGGGCTGAACGCCCCCGGGAAGGCCCTGCGCAACCAGCCCCGCGTTGAACGGATGAAACCCGTCGACGTCCTTGACTGGATCCACCGCGATCACGACCTGGAACAGATCGATGTGGGTTGGTAAAGGCTGCTGGATCAGGATGCCACTCACCGATTCGTCTCGATTCAAGACGCCGATCAGCTCCACGAGCTGTTCGGTCGACGTTTCAGTCGGCAGTCGGTGGTCTTCGGAATCGATTCCGACCTGCCTGGCGTTCTTCTGCTTGCTGCGGACGTACAACGCGGACGCCGGGTTCTCGCCGACGATGATGGTTGCCAGCTTCGGCCGAGGTTTGCCCGCGGCGACACGGGCACCGACCTTGGTGGCGATGTCATCGAGAATCTGCTGTGCCGCAGCTTTGCCGTCCAGCAACCGCGCCGTCACGCGGCTATTGTCGCGGGTGCTCGCAACCCGCCGCTTCTAGTGCGAAGGACTGGCGGCAGGCGATGGCGACGCGGTGGGGGCGACGCCGATCGGCGCTACTCCTTGGTTCTGAGCCGGTGTTGCAATCGTAGGTGTGGTCGAACGCGACGGCATCCCAAACCATTGCCAGCGCGTGAACCCGAAGAACAACAGCAGCAGGAGCAACAGCACTATCAATCCGCTGCCGACTCCGACAGCTGCGGACATGCGAGTGTCCTGTACAGACTCACCTTCGGCGTCAGCGACTCGCCAGCGCGAGCGATAGTAGCCGGCTGACTGGCTGATCACCACGAATAGCAAGAAGACCACCACCGTGGCCAGAAACGTACCCATGTAGGAACAAACGCCTGAGCAGGACGTGGTCGACCTAAAAAAGTTTTAGCTCAACCCCAGCTGAGTGCGGGCGGCTTCCGATACAGAACGCATGATCGTGGCCAGGTCACGACCGGATTCCTGGGCCAATCGCCTGCAATCCTCGAACTCGGGCGCCACGTCGATCGGCTGCCCACCCAGCTCCTTGACCTTGACATGAGCAACGCCGAACTCTGTCCGCACCTCGATAATGCGGCGCTTCGCGATGACGCGATCAGCTTTGGATAGGCGCACGCCCAGCGTGGTGCTGTGGCGGAGCGCGAACTCGGTCAGGAGGGCGACTGTCTCGGGCGTGGCCATGATCGCTATGACGTGACCGGGACGGCCCTTTTTCATCACCGCGGGCAAGACGCTCACGTCGAGGGCGCCTAAGGCCATCAGGTCTTCGCACAGCGCGGCAATGAGGTTCGGCGCCATGTCGTCGACGTTGGTCTCGACCATGGTCACTCCGGTTTGGGTGACGCTCTCCTCACCAATCCAAACCGCCAGAGCATTGCCTGGATCATTGCGCGCGCCGATCCCGTACCCGATCGAATGCAGCGCGAGGGCAGGTCGGACGAATCGCGCCGCGACCGCGAGAATCGCGGCCCCGGTCGGGGTGACCAGCTCACGGGTTTCATCAGTGGCCTGGAAGATCGCTCCGGTGCCTTCGAGCACCCGCATGCTCGCCGGCGCCGGCAGCGGCATCCGGCCCGCCCTGCCGGTTGGCGCCGGGAGGGCCGACGCATAAACCTGAACCACGCCCAGGCTATGGAGCAGCCAGAACGCGCCGACCAGATCGACGAGCGTGTCGGCTCCGCCGAGCTCGTGCAGATGAACCTCTGATGGGGACACGCCGTGAAGCTTTGCTTCGGCTTGACCCAGGCGGTCGATCGCCTCGAGAGCCGGACGCTTGACCTGATCTGGAATCTCGGCATCGACGATTGCCCCCCGCAGATCGGGGATCGTTCTCTCCACGCTGTCACGGGCCTCGACGATGACTCTGGTGCCGCCCGCGTGGCCACGCTGTTCATGACGCACTTCAATGTTGACCTCGTCCCCAAGCCGCAGCGCCTCCACAGTCGCGTCGAGAATCGCACGATCAGCGCCAGCGTCAACGAGGGCGCCGAGCGTCATATCGCCGGAAATACCGGAGAAACAATCGAAATAGGCGATCGTCATGCGCGCGTCCTTTTAATGTGCACCGCTGCCGCATCGATCGGCATCATGCTGGCCGGCCTTTTGGCCACCCTCACGGTAACGACGGCCACCTTTGGAAGGGCCAGCACGCCATCTGCTATTCGGGTCGCGAGGGTCTCGAGCAGCTTCGCCGGCTCGCCTTCAATCGCCTGTCTGGCGATGGCACGCACCTTGGTGTAGTCGACAGTGTCTTCCAGCCGGTCTGTGCGGCCGGGTTCGGACAGATCAGCCTCCAGCTCAATCGTGACCTTGAACTCCTGGGGATGCTCGCGCTCGGCCGGCCGGACTCCGTGGCGGCCGCTGAACGACATGCCTTCGAGAACAATCCGGTCCACGTGGCAATTCTCGCGCCGATGGCGCTGCGCCCACTGGCCCTGGCGCCCTGAATACACTTTTGGGCGTGAATCGGAGATATCTCGAATGCAGTTGAGCAGCGGCAGGATCACGGTGCGGCAGGCGACCGAGCAGGACCTCGCTCACCTCAACGACATCTACAACCGGTATGTGACCGAGACGCACTTCACGTTCGATATCGAGCCGATGACGCTGGAGGGCCGCCGCGAGTGGTTCGAGCATCACAGCGCCACCGGCCGCCACCGGATCGTGGTGGGACTGTCCGACAGCTCTGTCATCGGTTACGCGTCCAGCAGCCGGTGGCGGCCGAAGCCTGCTTACGAGACGTCAGTCGAAACCAGCATCTATGTCGCTCCCGACGCTGTCGGGCGCGGCATCGGGACGCGTCTGTACGAAGAGCTGTTCAAACAGCTTCAAGGTGAGGATGTGCACCGAGCGTACGCCGGCATCGCGTTGCCCAACCAGGCGTCGATTGCGCTGCACGAGCGCTTTGGGTTCAAGCGCGTGGGCCACTTCACCGAGCAGGGACGCAAGTTCGACCGCTACTGGGATGTCGGCTTCTACGAAAAGCCCCTCGGAGGCGCTTAGCCGGTCACAGGCGCTCGCGCGGGCCGGCCAGGGCGTCGTGGGCAAGGCTTCCTATCACCGCGCATCCAATCCCGACGCCCACGCCGATGACGAGATACCCGGAGATCCCCAAAGCGGTGTTGATCAGCATCAGCCAGCCGAGCAAGGCGAGGACCAGCGCCGCCAGCGCCCAGACCAGGCGTGTGGGCACGGCCCGCCGCCTAGCCTCCGCCCGTGCTGCCGCTCCCCGTGCCGGTGCGGGCTCCGCCTGCAGGGCCAATCTGGATCGCTGAAGCCAGAATCGAGCCGTCCGCTTGGCGCGTTCCGGTCACCGTCACGGTCTGGTTGTCCTGGAGGTCGGCCGTCGTGCCAAGCACCTGCTTGGAGATGGTCACGGTGGGTCCGAACGTGATCTTGACGTCACAGTTGGTGCTGGCCACCGTCATCGACTTGCCGGTGAGGTCGGCCACTGTGCCGCGGGCCAGGCTCGTCGTGCCAGCCGCGGGCGAAGCGCCGGGTGAAGGGCAGACCCCTCCCAGGCCCCTACCGCCGCCCGTGAAACCGTTGGCGGCACTGCCGGTACCGCGGTTGCCGGTCGTCGACGCGCTTGCGCTGACGTTGTTCTGGCCCACCTTGTAGCCGCCGTAAAAGCCGCCCAGCACACCCACCACGACCACCAGGGCTACCACGTACATCTTCATGTCAATCGCTCCTCTATTCGTGTCTCAAGGCTTCGATGGGATGCAGGCGTGCCGCACGGTTGGCCGGGTAGATGCCGAAGAACAGGCCGATCCCGACGCTCACGCCGAAGGCCAGCAGCACGGATGGGATGGAAACGACCGGAGGCGGAAAGCTCGAGCTGGCGATCGCGGGAATGTGCGGCGCCTCGACCGCCAGCGCCGCGCCCAGGGCAATACCCAGCGCACCGCCCAGCCCGCTCAAGACCATGGCCTCGATCAGAAACTGCGTGAGCACGTCACGCCAGCGCGCGCCGATCGCCTTGCGAATACCAATCTCGCGGGTCCGCTCGGTGACGGTGACCAGCATGATGTTCATGATTCCGATCCCGCCGACGACCAGCGAGATGCCGGCGATGGCTCCTAGCACAAGGGTCAGCGCGGTCGCAATCGAATTGGCCTGGTTCAGGATGTCCTGCTGGCTCTGCATCTGAAAGTCGGCCAGCGCCGGATCGGAGATCTGATGGCGCTGCAAAAGGATGGTCGTGATCTCGGTTTCGGCCTGAGTAACGACGCCCGGCGACGTGGCCGACGCGACAATCTGGCTGATGCCCTTGCCGCGACCCCCACTCAGGTAAGCCCAGACGGCCGTGATCGGCGCCACCACGACGTTGTCCTGTGAACCGAGCCCGCTGCCGCCTTTGGCTGCGAAAACGCCGATGACCCGAAAGCTTTGACGGCTGATCTTGATGGTCTGACCAACAGGATCGGTGTTGCCGAACAGGTTCTGAACGACGGTCTGGCCGAGCACGACGACGCGATGCTGTGCGGCGACGTCGTCCTGCGTGAAGAACGAGCCTTCCGCGATCTGATAGTTACGCACTTGCGGAAAGTCGACGGTGGTGCCGGTGGTCGGGGCGAAGTAATTCTGGTTTGCGTAGGTTATCTGTCCACCGCTTTGCGCAATCGGGATGGCCGCCACCACATCCGGATCCTGCTGGCGGCTGTTGATGGTATCGACGTCGGCCATGGTCAGGGTCTGGCTGGTCCCGAACCCCTGCGACACGCCACCCGCACCCTTGGCGTTCGACGGATAGACGAAGATGACGTTGGCGCCCAGCCCCTGAACCTGGTTGTTGATCTGGACGCTCGCGCCGTTGCCGACCGCGACGAGCAGGATCACCGCCGCTACACCGATGAGAATGCCGAGCATGGTCAGCGAGCTGCGCAGGCGATTCGCAAGGAGGCCGGCGGAGGCGACCCGGAGCGCTTCGAAGATGTTCATGCGGCGCGCCGCTCGTCGCTGAGGATCAAGCCGTCGCGCAGCTCGACAACGCGCTTCGCGAACGCCGCGATATCGCGCTCATGCGTGATGAGCACGATGGTGCGCGCCTGCTGCTCGTTGAGTTGCGTGAGCAGCTTCATGATCTCGACGCTTGATGCCGTGTCGAGGTTGCCCGTCGGCTCGTCAGCGAGCAGTATGGCCGGGTCGGTGACCAGGGCTCGAGCGATCGCGGCCCGCTGCTGCTGGCCGCCCGACAGCTCTGTGGGTTGGTGGCCGGCGCGGTTCGCGAGCCCGACCGCCTCCAGCGCTTCCAGGGCTCGAGGCCGGCGGTTCTGTGCGCCCGCATAGATCAGGGGCATCTCGACGTTGTGAAGCGCGGTCGTCCGCGGAATGAGGTTGAAGCTCTGGAAGACGAAGCCGATCTTGCGATTGCGAATGATCGCGAGGTGGTCATCGTCGAGCTTCGCGACATCAGTGCCGTCGAGAAGGTAGCGGCCGCTGGAGGGAACGTCGAGGCAGCCGATGATGTTCATCAGCGTCGACTTGCCGGAACCGCTAGCGCCCATGATGGCGACGAACTCGCCGCCCTCGACGAGGAGATCGACGCCGCGCAGCGCTTGCACCTCGACCCGGCCCATCCGGTAGGTCTTGGTGACCGCCTCCAGCCGGATCATCCGCCGCCACCGATCCGGACTCCACCGCCACCGTTGCGAACGCCGCCGCTCGAGCTTGACACCCTGAGCGTCGGGATCACGACCTGGGCGCCTTCACTCAGCCCACCGGTGATCTCGGTGAACTGGTCGCCCACCACGCCGGTCTCGATCTGGGTCTGGACCTGCCTGCCGTTGACTAGCACGTTGACGTAGGCCTGGCCGCCGAGCCTTGTGATGGCGAGGTTCGGCACGACAACCGCATTGGTGGCTTTGCTGACCACGACCGTGGCGTTCGAGGTCATGCCTTGCTTCAGCGCCGGGTTGGTCTGGTTCAGGGCGACGGTCGCGTAATAGTTGACGACCCCGCTCTGGACGGTCGCCGCGCTGCCGACCGCAACGACATGCCCGCTTATGGTCAGGTTTGGAACCGCGTCGAACGTGACCTGGGTGTCCTGGTTGAAGGCCAGCTTGGAGGCATCCGATTCGGCGAACGGAATCACGACCTCCATTCCGCTCACGTCGCCGATGACCATGAACGCGCTGGATGCCTGGCTCGTCGGCAGCGGCGCCTGCGTGCCCGGCGCCTCGGCGGTGGTTCCGGAACCGGTGATCGCGGATTCTCCGACGACGCCGTTGATGCTGTTGACCACGCCATCCATGGGCGCGACGAGCGTCGTCGCGGCCAGGTTCTGCTGTGCGGTCTGCACGGCGGCTTGCGCGCTCGCCAGCTGGGCCTGTGCTGACAGGATCTGGTTTGGCTTGCTCTCGGTCTGCGTCTTGAGCGCGTCTTGCGCGCTGGTGACCGAAGCCACCGCCTGATTGATGCTTCGCTGGCCGCTTGTCTTGTCCGACTGCTGCTTGGCCGTGTCCTGGTTGAGCTTGGACTGGTCGGTGGTGACCGCGACCGTGAAACCGTTCACTGACAGTTGGTCGGTGTTGACCTTGCTTTGATCCGTGGACACCGTGTTGAAGTCGGGTACGCACGACCCGGTGTACGGATAGGTCTGGGCCTTGCATCCATCCGCGTTGAACTGGTCGATCGCTGTCTGCAGCGCGGCCTGGTCGGTGCTGAGCGTCTGCTTCGCCGCCTGGTAGGCGGCGTTGAACGTCAGTGCCTGCTGGTCGGCGCTCAGCTGGTTCTGGTCGGCCGTCACCTGCGAGGCGTCCTGGGTGTTGGTGAGGTTCACCTGCGCGACAGCGTCGTTGTACTGCTGCTGCGCTGTGGTCACGTTGTCGCGAAGCTGCGCGATCTGGTTCTGCGTCAGCGGGGTTTCAGCCGATTGGAGATTGGCTTGGGCCATGGCCAGGTTGGCCTGTGCGCTCGCGAGGGCGTTCTGCTCCTGCGTGGGGTCGACGCGCGCCAGCACTTGGCCGGCATGTACGCGATCGCCGACGCGCAGATCGATCTCGGTCAGGATCCCGCTCACCTTGAAGCTCACGTTCGCCTGCTGCATGGGGACGAGGTTTCCCGTGCCGGTGACGCTGGATGTCACCGTGCGCCGGGCGACCGTGTAGAGGTTGAGGGAGCTGGCCGCATTCTTGGTACCGACGAATACGTCGCGATAGATCAGGCCACCTAGCACCAACGCGACAGCCGCGAGGGCGGCGACAATGAGTCTTGACCTCTTCAACAACCGACTCTCACCTCCATTGCTTCTTGCTTCACCAGTCGAGATCTGAGAACGACCATCCGGATTCGGATCCAAAGCGCGTGACCACCGCGAGCCCAAGGCCCGCTATCGCGACCGCCGCGAGCGCGACCACGCCCAGGTAAGGGATGACTGCGAGGTCGAAGACGACCAGCGCGCCGGCCACCGCGGCCACCAGGGGATGCGTGGGGCCCATACGCAGGCGCCGCTGTAGCAACCTGCCGATCGCAAGCCCGATGCATGCCAGGCCGAAGAGCGCCGCCGCGAGCGCGACGACGAAAACGGCGGGGATCACGGCCAGGAAGATGAGCGTGAATCGCAACAGCGCGATCACAGCGACAGCCAGCAGGAACGTGGCGACGCCGGCGGCGAGCGCTATCTCAGTGCCATGGCGGCTTTCCAATCGCTCGACTGCCGCCCGCGCCCGGTTGGGAACCAGAAGCAGCACGCCGAGCGCGAGCAGGACCAGGCCGGCGCCGTTGCTCAGGAAAGCGCGGAGCGCCTGGAGGGGGCTGATCGAACCCAGGTTGCCGAAGGGGCCGCCGAAGTTGATGCGATCAGGAAATTTGGTGCGCGTGAACCGTTCCGGGTTTGGGGTGGCATGTGGCCCGACCCTGATCTCGGAAGCGCCAGGGCCGATCACGAGCATGGCGTAGGGGCTCAGAGTCGGGCCGTAGAGAGCGGTATCGGCGACGGCAAGGAGCACGCCCAGCAGCGCGAGCGCCACGACCAGGATCGCCCAGCCCCAGCGGTTCCAGATTGGCGGTCGGGAAGCTGCCTCTCGATGTGCAGGCTCCTCTGGCGCATCGCCCGTCGACGCGCCCTCGCCTTCTTGAGGTTCGCTCACGCGCGGCGGTGCTCGCGCAGTTGATGTGTGCCCGACTGCTCGAGTCGCGCGAGCACTGAAAGGTGGTAAGCCGCGAGCGCGGTCAATGCGATGAAGGCGCTGAGGAGGAGCACGTCCGCTACCGGAATACTCGGGAGCGGTGATCCTCCAGAACCCCAGAACGCGAGGCGCTGAAGGTCGGTCCACGCGCCGGATGTGAGAGCGGTGAGGCCATCGATGCCGGACAGGTACCAGAGGATGAAGGCACCGAGGATCGCCTCCGGGACCAGCAGGCCCCAGGCGCTGCGTGAGGCCGTCGGCGCCGGCGCGATCGAGCTGATCACGGACGCGATCAACGATTCGGGCGGAGCCGGCGACCGGAGCGCCCTCATCCGGAAAGGCAGCGATACCGCTTGCTCGTGCTGGCGTCGGCAATCGGCGCACCCGACCAGGTGCTCCCGAACCGCCCGCGCGCTCTTCATGTCCGTGACCGCAAGGTCACCATCGACATACGCCTCCAAGAGGACGCGCACGCGCGCGCACGCGAGGGTGGTGGTCATCGGAGTCCTGTCTCCTCGGACTCGGCCAGCGTGTTGCGGAGCATCGCGCGAGCACGGTGGAGGCGGGACTTGATCGCCGGCACGGTGAGGTTGAGGGTCTGGGCAACCTGCTCGAGAGGAAGGTCGGCGTAGTAATGCAGGAGTACGGGCAGGCGGTACGCAGGATCGAGCTGGGCGAGGGCGTCGACGAGGGCCGGATCGTGGGCAGGGAGCGCCACCTCCGTGCCGGTGAGCGCGTGGTCGGCGGATTGGTCGGTCGGAGTGGGCACGCGCCGGCGCCGGTAGTTGATCGTCGTGTTGGCCGCCAGCTTCCAGAACCAGGGCTCGAACGGTCGAGTGGCGTCATACCGAGCCAGGTTGCGGAAGAGCTTGACGAAGATCTCCTGCGTGAGGTCGTATGCCTCGTCGAAGTCTCGTAGATGCTGGTAGGCGAAGCCGTAGACCCGCCTCTGGAAGCGGCGGACCAGCTCCTCGAAGGCATCGAGGTCGCCCCCGGTGGCTTGCTGGACGAGCTGGCCGGCGGCGAGGGAGCGCGACTCCGGCGTCCCGGTCATGGGGAGCGAGTCGGCCGCCGCCTGGGCATGCATCTACGGTAACTACCCCTCGCCGCCCGTGGCGGTTGCGCCTGACGAAGCAAGCATTCCTTTGGCGGGCCCTCCCTTCGGATTGGCTCCCCTCCCCCGAGCCGAACAACACACCGGACGGCAACGCTAAAGCCGAGGGCGTCGCCCTCCAACCCTGCCCGTTAAGAAGTTCCGGACGGGATACTTGACTGCATATATCCGGATTCGTATACTCCACATGAAATATATGGCCGATCTCGATGTGGAGGTTTCCTCCCCGCTTGCGCTTTCGATCCTGACGCTCCTAGACGAGCGGCCGATGCATCCCTACGAGATGGCCTCGACCATGCGAGAGCGCCACCAAGACGAGTTCATCCGGCTGAACTTCGGCACCCTCTACCACACGGTCGACGTGCTCGAGCGCAACGGATGGATCCTCTCGGTCGAGCGCGAGAAGGAAGGCCGTCGGCCCGAGCGCACGATCTACAAGATCAGCGACTCAGGACGCGAGGTGTTGCAGCGAAGCCTGGGCGAGCTCCTGCGCAAACCCAAGCGGGAATACCCCAACTTCGTAGCCGGGCTGATGTTCATGCACCACATCGACAAGGTCGAGGCAGCCAATCACCTGCATGAGCGCGCCGAGCTCCTCGACGCACTGACGGCCAAGTTCGAACACGTCTTTGCCGAACTCCGCAATCAAGGCTTGACCCGCCTCGCGCTCATCGAGATCGAACACAAGATCGCGATGCTTGACGCCGAGCGCAACTGGGTTCGTAAGGTGGAAAAGGAAATCAAGGACGGCAAGCTGGAGTGGAAAGCCGGAATCGAAGCCGGCCACGCGATGTTAAGGAGAAGTCATGGCACAAGCACGAACTAATCCCTGGCTGGTTCTCGTCGTCCTGACGAGCGGGTTTTTCATGATCCTGCTGGACACCACGATCGTCAACGTCGCCATCCCAGCCATGAGCGCCGGGCTCAACACCACCCTCGACCAGATCCTGTGGGTGCTGAACGCCTACATCCTTGTCTATGCGGTCCTGCTGATCACGGCCGGCCGGCTCGGCGACCTGTATGGGCAGCGCAACCTCTTCGCCATAGGCCTATTTGTGTTCACGGTCGCCTCGGCGTTGTGTGGAATTTCGCAGAACGCCACCGAGCTGATCGCGTTCCGCATCCTCCAGGGTATCGGCGGCGCCATCCTGACTCCGCAGACGTTATCCATCATCACCACGCTCTTTCCGCCAGAACGGCGCGGTGCTGCGTTCGGCGTTTGGGGCGGGGTGGCCGGCCTGGCCACCATCGCCGGACCTACCGTTGGCGGCGCCATCATCACCTACATCGACTGGCGGTGGATCTTCTACATCAACGTACCCATCGGCATCGTGGCCCTCATCGCCACGTTCGCGATCATTCCGGACATCCGGCCAGGACGCCGGCACGGATGGGACATCGTGGGCGTGATCCTTGCCACCGCCGGCCTTTTTGCGATCGTGTTCGGGCTCATCGAAGGCCAGCGCTACAACTGGGGCGAGATCGCTTCTTACGGGATCACGATCCCCGAAGTCATCATCGGGGGCGTCGTCACCATAGTTGTCTTCCTGTTCTGGGAGCGCGCGCAGCCAGAGCCCCTGCTGCCGCTGTCTCTATTCCGCGAGAGAAATTTCGCGGTCGCCAACTGGATCGCAGCAGCCATCAGCTTCGGCATGCTCAGCCTGTTCCTGCCGGTCACGATCTACCTGCAATCGGTGCGCGGGTTCTCGGCCCTGACCGCCGGATTGACGTTCGCGCCAATGTCTCTGACCTCGATGGTTGTCGCGCCGTTCGCCGGCCGCCTCGCGGACAAGATCGGTGGCAAGTACATTCTTCTGACCGGTATCTCGCTTTTCACAATCGGCTTCGCCCTGGTCACGTTTGTAGCCGGACCCGACTCGACATGGCTCAACTTCCTCGTTCCCGCGATCATCGCCGGCGCGGGCATGGGCATGACGTTTGCTCCGATGACGACGGTCGCGATGCGCAACATCTCGCCGCAGATGTCTGGAGCCGCGTCCGGCATTCTCAACACCACGCGCCAGCTCGGCGCCGCAATCGGCAGCGCAGTCGTCGGCGCACTCCTTCAGAACCAGCTGGCGACCACTCTCCACAGCCAGGCGGTCAGCCACGCCGCGGCCCTCCCGCCCAGCTTCCGCGAGCAGTTCATCGCCGTGTTCAGCTCGGTTTCGAGCAACGGATTCGAGATCGGCGCCGGGCAGACCGGGGCCAAACTGCCATCGAATATTCCCCCGGCAGTTGCGCACCAGCTGGCAGCCCTCGCCCATGACGTCTTCGTCAGCGCCTACATCGACGCCATGAAGTCAACCCTTGTTGTGCCAATTGCCTTTTTGGCCTTCACCGCGCTGACGACTTTGCTGATCAAACGACGCCAGCGGCCTGCAGCAGCGCGGCCGGCGCTGGTTGAAGACGAGAAAATAGCCGCCGCCGCGGGCTAGGCTAAGGCCGGTGGGCGAACCGGTCGACGGCTGGCTCGAGCGCGACGGGGTCGGCCTTCACTACGTCGAGTGGAGGCCTGAGGTGAATGCGGGCGGGGAGCGTCCGCTGCTCCTGCTGCACGGCCTTAGCTCCAACGCGCGCTATTGGGACCGTCTCGCCGGCAAGCTCGCGGGCCACCGCATCGTCGCTCTCGACCAGCGCGGCCATGGCCTCACCGGGCGACCTCCCAACGATCCTCGTGCGAGTGGGGGATACGGTATGGACGAGCTGCTCGACGATGCCGCCGGGGTGATCAACGACCTCGGCCTCGACATGCCCGTCGTGGTCGGTCACTCATGGGGCGCGACAATCGCGCTCGAGCTGGTGGGCACACACCCTGAACTCGCGGCCGGCCTCGTCTTCATCGATGGCCCCGTGCAGAGCGCAGCCAATATGTTCAGCTGGGAAGACGCGCAGCGATTCATGCAGCCTCCACTGCCGCGCTTTGCAACGTTTGCCGACGCCATCGCCCAGTCGGAAAACGACTTCCGAGGCGCCTGGGCAGACGACCTCATTTCATTCGTCAAAGCTCGGGTGCTCCAGGACGGTGATGCACTCGTGCTGACACTCACAGCAGCAGTGCGGCTCGAGCTCCTGCGCGGCCTGTACGACTCCCAGCCAGACGTGCTCTGGCCGCGGATCGGTGTTCCGGCCGTCGCACTGCTTGCCCGCGATGGACCGGCTAGAGTCGCCGGCTGGAAAGAGCTCGGCGCCGCTCGGTTGGCTTCGCTGGCGCCCCAGATCGAAGTCCGCTGGTTCGACACGCCGCACGACATTCCGATCTTTGCCCCGGCAGAGGTGGCGGCCGAGGTCGAGCGGGTCAGCGCGGCTGGTGCAGCGTCAGGCTCAGAGGCGGCCGCCGGATAAAAGTTTCAGCGCCGCCAGCAGCACAGCTGCGCCGATGAACGCGACCACTATGCTGCCCCAGAAGCCGACCGTCCCGGTCATGTGAAAAACGGCCCCGAGCAGGAAACCGCCGATGATCGCGCCCGCCACTCCGACCACGATGTCGGCGATGCAGCCAAACCCGCGTCCCGCCACGACCCGGGCCGCGACGGCTCCGGAAATCAGACCGACGATGATCCACGACAACCATGAGCCAGGGTCGAGGGTCATGCTGACAACCAGTCTGCGATCACGGCGAAGACCTCCTCGCTGTCCACGTCGTTGAAAGGTTCATGGTACCGGCCGTCGAAAATCCGCAGAGTGCTCGCCTTCTCGCTACGGCGATGTAGCTCCTCACTTCCGGCGGGGTCGATCAGCCTGTCGTCGGTACCCGCGAGAATCAGAAACGGCACCTTGATCTCGCCTGCGCGCTCGAAGATCGCCTTGCACGCCGCTCCCCACTCGCTGTAGAGCCGGCTCGAGATCTTGCTGTGGACGAGAGGATCGGTGCGGTAGGCCTCGACCACCTCCGGGATTCGGGACAGTGTTTTCGGGTCGACCTCGTTGTCGAGAGTCAGGGTGGGAAGCACCACTGAAGTCGCCTTGCCGAGGGCCAACTTCCAGGCTGGGACGCTGGCCTTGAGCCGGAGCGCGGGGCTGGACAGCACGAGTCGCCTCGTCTCAGGAAGCTTGCCGGCGAGCAGGGTGCTCAGCAGGGCGGCGCCACCGAAGGAATGGCCGACCGGTACCACCTCACCCCCGGCGAGGCCCTCGACGTGCGCTACGAACGCGGCGACGTCATCTGTCCATTGGTTCCAGGAATCGACATGGCCGCGGCGTCCCTCGCTCTTGCCGTGGCCGCGCAGGTCGACGGCAAAGGTCGCGAAGCCGTGCCTGGCCATGCCCATCGCGAAGCGTTCGTAGCGGCGAGAGTGCTCGCCAAGACCATGCATCACTGCCAATGAGATCGTGGCCCCGGCTTTGGGCCAGGCCCGGTAGGAAAGTTTGGTTCCGTCCGCCGATGCGACCAACCCCTCGCGCGCGAGGGTTCCTTCAGCCGGCAAGGTGCCCGAAGCCTCTCAGGATCTTCAGGGCCTCCTGCTCGGCCTCAAGCAAGGTCGGGGCATAGGCGCGGATGCCGAACAAGGCATAGGCCCACTCGGGGCTGGGCGGACTCTGTGAGTGAAGGCGAAACGTCGGCGGATAGAAGAGGATGCGTTCGCCGTGTACCTTCTTGATCACCGGGCGCTTGGCGAGAACTTCTTCCAGGGACTGGCCGCTGGGTAAGCGCCCGTGGTCGAATTCCAACCGGCGGAGTTTGGCCAGCGGATGGTCTTCATCCCTCAGTGAAGTCTTGATCCCGTACTCGGCACTGAGATCACGGAGGAAGATCGCGACGATCAGGGCGTCGGTCTCGTCGCCCGCCATCTTGAGGAAGCCGGCCGCTGTCGTCCCAGAGCCGTCTTCGTTGCGCAGGTGCCGGAAGTACTCCATCTCGAAAAGGCCGCGCGAGTGGGAGCTGGCCACCCACGGCGGCGCACAGCGCCATGTCCGAGCGGCCGCGAGCGCTTCGAACTGCGCATGCACGCGCTCGAGGCGCTGTTCTGGCAGCCCTTGTAGCCGGTAATGGAGCACCCGCCGCACGCGAATTAGCCTACCCGTAATCGGCGGCGGTCGCGCCGTTTCCCTCGACAGGCGCATGGCCTCTTCCTGCCATGGCGGCGCTTGGACGCGGATGGCCAGGCGGTCCGCCCCGGCCGCCAGCAGAAAGTCGCCTCGCCGGGAGGATTCGAGCAACGCCCGCTGCTTGGGGCTGAGGTGGTAGGCGCTTTCGAGCTTTGCCGCTTCGCCGGGCCGCTGCGCACCGAGGAACAGAAGGGCAGGGTTGGTGGCGACCACCGCGCCTTGGTCAGAGCTCAAAAGATCGCCGGGATTCTGCGTCGCGAAGACAAGCGAGCCGTTGTACTTCCGAATCCGGCGCGCCAGGCTGACCACGAACCGACGGATCGTCGGGTCCTCGAACAACAGGCCGAGCTCATCGACGACGAGCATCCGGCGACGGTCGTTGCGCTTGATTCGGGTCCACAGCGCTTCGGCGAGGAGAAAATGAACGGGCGCCACCAGCTCATCTCGAAGCTCGCGCATCCCGAACACCACGACAGGCGCGTCGAGATCGATGTTCGTCGGCGCGCTGAACATCTGACCCAGGCTGCCATGCACCCAACGGCTCAGGACGGTCGCGACGCGGGAGGCTTCCGGAAGGAGGGCTGCGACGTCGCCGAGGAGTGGTTGATTCTTGCCTTCATAAGCGGCGCGAACGGCAATCTCGACCACAGCTCGTTCGGACTCGTCGAGGCCGCCGCAGATGGTCCCGCAAAGATCGACCGTATCCGCGGTCGCCGCCCCGATCCAGGTTTCGTCATGGCGATTGGCCGGACGCAGCTCGAGAACGTTCAGTGAATGGCCCGACCCGAGGGCCAGCTGAACATCGACGCCGCCGAGGTGACGGGCCAGGTTGCCGTATTCGTGCTCGGGGTCGATGACGTAGACCTGGGTGCCACGCCCCAACGAACCCATGACAAGGGTCGACAGCAGATAGGTCTTGCCGGCGCCGGAGTAGCCAAAGACGCCGATGTTGGCGTTTGCATAGCGCCGATGGTCGAAGGGATCCACGAGCACAGGCGCGCCGCTGGCGCGGTTCTGGCCGACGACCAACCCGCCTACCTCCTGGACCTCGGCTCCCGACCACGGAAGAAATGTGACGAGCGCGCTCGTGTCGAGGACACGCTTGCGCGCGAGCCGGTCGACACCGACGGGGAGAGTTGCCAGGTGACCATCGAGCATCCGGAACGTGCATGGCTGCAGCTCGCAAAGAGTCGCGCGCGCGGCGGCTCGAATCTTTTCGGATCCTTCCTCGAGCGCCGACGACGACGCGGCCACAAGCGTGATGTAGACAGAGACATGGAACGCCTTCTCCTGGCTCGAAGCGAGGCGCCGTTGCAGATCCTCGGTGTTCGGCAGAGCTCCCGCGAGGAGCGGATCGCTCGTGCCCGCGTTGAGCTCCTGCAGACGCGAAGTCCGCATGTTGGTCAGCTGGCGCTGCAGGTAGTCGACCACCCACGCCACCGGCAAGGGGTCTGCGTGCCAGGCGAGGCGGGT
>VBHB01000044.1 GCA_005880315.1 Chloroflexota bacterium
AACCTACGCGAGATCTGGGCACCCAACCTCGGGCCAGAACGCGCTGCCCGCGGCTGGCCGTGGGCAGCGATCGTCCGAGGCGGTGGCAGGCTGGCCTTCGGGAGCGATTGGCCGGTGGTGCCGATCGACCCCTTCCTCAGCCTGCACGTCGCGACCAACCGCCAGACCCGCGATGGCGATCCGCCTGGAAGCTGGCTGCCAGAAGAACGCCTCGGCCTTGCCCAGGCCGTCGAAGCCTGGACCTCGGGCAGCGCCTATGCCGAGCACGCCGAGCAGATCAAGGGCCGCCTGCAACCGGGGATGCTCGCTGACATCGCCGTGCTCAATCGCGCTCTGAAAAACACGGCGCCGGACCAGATCGCACAGACAAGAGTCGAGGCGACCGTGGTTGGCGGTCGCCTCCTTTTCGAGCGCTAGAAAGGGATCAGTCGCCGGTCGCCGGTGCAGCCTGAGGCATCGGTCCCGCTGCCAGGAGCGGGCCTGTGTGGATCGCGTGGCCCCGGCCGACCGCCCAGAACACGACCGCGACGGCAAGCAGAAACGCCACTGTCACCAACGTGTATATCTCGAAGGTGCTGCGGCTGACGCCGGCGTAGTCGGCACTCCATGTCGACGTAAACAATCCGGGCCACAGCGAGAAGATGGTGGCAGCCACCACCCAGAACATCGTCAGCACCACGCATACCCAGGCGCCGGCGTTGCCCCCTGGAACGACAAACGGCCGTGTGATGTTCGGATATTTCCGGCGCAGCGTCAGCAGCGCCGGAAAGATCAGGATGTAGGAGAAGGTGGTGGTCGAGATGACCAAGCCAAGCACGGCTGCGAAATAACCGTGCAGGCCGCCCCCGGTGACGAAGAACGTGATGAACATGAAGATCGTGGCGATGATGCCCGAAAGGACGTTCACCACGATCGGCGTACCGAACCGGCTCGAGAAGTAGCCGAGCTGCCTGGGACCCGAACCCGCCAGCGCCCCTATTGCCATGAGTCGATCTGACCCCATGAGCCATGTCGTACCGCTTGACAGCAAGACGAACACGAAGGCCACAGCAGCCAGGTGATTGAAGAATGGCGCCGCGCCTCCGAGGACGCTGCTGGAAGCGAACTGATAGGCGGCGACGAAGCCGGCCACGTTGCTCAGCTGGTCTGTGGAAAGGATCAGGACCACGCCGATAATCGGGATCGCGTAGCCGAGAAAGGAAATCAAACCGGAGATATAGACGGCGCGCGGGATGTCTTTCTGGGGGTTGTCCATCTCCTCGCTTGCGTTGGTCTGGAGCTCGAAGCCGATCCACTGGAAGACGATCACGCCGATGACACCGATCAGGATCGTGGTGTCGGTCGGGAAGAAGCCTCCGATGCTTCCGTGGAAGCCGTGCTGTATGCCGGATACGACCACCAGGAGGGCGAAGAATGCAAGCAGCGTAAGGCGGATGATGGCGCCTAGATTAGGCACCCATTTCATGTAGCGCAGCGACAGGATGTTCATCGTGACGGCGACCCAGATGAACAAGAACCCGATCACTGTTTCGGCACCCTGGTTGCCGCTGAACGACGACCCCCAAAGAGCGTCCATGGCCGCGATCGACACCGCGGCGAGAGTGCCGCCAAGCCAGATGGGGTTGCTCAACCAATAAAGGACGCCGACCACCGCGCCCGCGAAGTGGCCGTATGCGAGCCGGACCCAGTCGTAGGTGGCGCCTTCGGTCGGGAATGCGGCGCCCAGCTCGGCCGTGATCAGCCCGTACGGAATGAGGAACGTCAGGCCGGAGACGATCAGCCAGAAGATCGCCTGGGCGCCGTAGGAAGACGACTGGCCGATGGTGTCCAGGGCCACGATCGCGCAGACCGTGAAGAAGATCATGTCGAAGCGGAAGAGCGACTTCTTGAGCTTGCGTTTCTCAGCTACAAGCTCGGCTACGGCTGCGGTGTCCCCCATGCCTTACCCTCCCCAAAGTTAAGAAACGATGAAATCGCGACAATTAGAGGCCTAGGGGCAAACGCTGTCAAGCTAGGCCGAGTTTGGGAGGGGAACCATCGATGAGCACGCCCACCGCGCGTCAAGTCTCGAGCACCCGCGTCAAGGAGCTGACGACCCATGAGGAGGGGCGGTTCCGAAAGGCGCGGCCCCGATCTCAGCAGCTTTGGAACGAGGCGCGCGAGGTCATGCCGCGAGGGGTCCCATCTTCCTTCCAGGACGCCGCCCCCCAGCCGGTGTTCGTGGAGCGGGGAAAGGGCAGCCGGGTCTGGGACGTGGACGGCAACGAGTATGTCGACTTCCACAACGGCTTCGGGGTGATGGTGGTCGGACACGCACATCCCAAGATCGTCGAGGCGGTCAGTCACCGCATAGCCCAGGGCTCGCACTTCGCGCAACCGGTGGCCGAGGATGTGCAGGTCGCGCGAGAGCTCTCGCGGCGATTTGGGCTTCCGCAGTGGCGCTTCACCAACTCTGGCACCGAGTCCACGCTGGACGCAGTGCGTATCGCGCGGGCCTTCACCGGCCGCGAGCGGCTGATCAAGATGGAAGCCTCGTACCACGGCCACCACGATGCGCTGATGGTGTCGGTGGAGCCGCCGGCCGACCTCATGGGCCCACCCGACGAGCCCGCATCCGTGCCGCAAAGCGAAGGCATACCCGCGGCGGTTGTCGAGCTGACAACCGTGATCCCGTTCAACGATCTCAAGGCTGCCGAGCGCGCCTTCACTCGCCATCCGGGCGAGGTCGCGGCGGTGATCGTCGAACCGGCGATGATGAATGTAGGCATCGTCCTGCCGGACCAGGGCTACCTGGCCGGCCTGCGTGACATCGCTCACAACAACGGCGCGCTGCTCATCTTCGACGAGGTGAAGACGGGCGCCACCATCGCGGCGGGCGGGGCCACGGAGCGCTTCGGAGTCACGCCCGATCTGATCGCGCTCGCCAAGGCGATTGGGGGTGGCCTTCCATGCGGCGCCGTCGGGGGCCGTGCCAATGTCATGGCCGTCATCGAGGACAAGCGTGTCGCGCAGATGGGCACCTTCAACGGCAACCCGCTGACGATGGCGGCCTCGAAGGTAACGCTGCTCGAGATCCTCAACGCCTCCGCGTACGCGCATTTCGACGCGCTTGCGGAGACGCTGCAGGGCGGCCTCGACCGCGTCATCGCCGACCACGAGCTCCCGTTTCACGTCATCACCCTTGCCGCTCGTGGTGGCGTCACGTATCGGGCGCAGAGGGTCCGCAACTATCGCGATTACCTCGAGATCGACAAGGCGTTCGCGTACTTGAGCTGGCTCTACCAGTGCAACCGCGGCGTGATCATGGCGCCGGGAGCCGAGGAGAACTGGACGCTTTCGGTGCAGCACTCGGTCGACGACGTTCAGCGTTACGTGGACAACTTCGCCGAGATGGCTCGCGACCTTCGGGCCTGATCTGACGCTGGCGACCCCGCAATGAGGGGGATCGTCGCGGGGCTCGTGCTCATGGCGGCCCTGAGCTTGATCGTGCTTTCGATACGCCCGGGCGGCCTGCGCCGGCAGCTCCGCCTTGCAGCGCGCAGGCTGCGGTTGGTCCTTCTGCTTGGGGGTATCTACCTGATCCTTTCAGGCGTCATCCGCATCGTATTTCAAGAAGGCTGGGTCGCTGATTACGGCCCCGCCGCGATCGCGCTCGTGCTCGGGGCCGCCTTCCTGGTCATGGCGCAAGACCCCGTCATGCCGCCCGCCTCGAAACCTTGAGCGTTCGCGAGCCCGACTCGCTCACGCTCGGGGACGTGCAGGAGGCGCGTAGACGCCTGGAAGGGATCGCGGTGCGGACACCGCTCATCCGCCTTGACGACGGCGGCACGGGCGAGCTCTACCTCAAGCTCGAGAACCTGCAGCCGATTCGGTCCTTCAAGATCCGGGGCTCCGGCAACGCGATCGCGATGCTTGGCGCCGCGGCGGCGAAGTCGGGTGTCTACACCGCGAGCGCCGGAAACATGGCGCAGGGTGTCGCGTGGAACGCTCGACGGCTTGGCATCCGTTGCTCGGCGGTGGTGCCGGATGGCGCGCCGCGCAGCAAGCTCGAAGCGATCCACCGCCTCGGTGCCGAGACCATCTCGGTGCCATACGACGAGTGGTGGAACGTGCTGATCACGCACAGGTACAAACCACTCGAGCCTGCTCATTTCATTCACCCGGTGAGCGACACCGCTGTCATGGCCGGCAATGGAACGATCGGCCTCGAGATCATGGAAGACCTGCCCAACGTCAACGTCGTGCTCGCGCCGTACGGCGGCGGCGGTCTGAGCTGCGGGATCGCGACGGCGGTGCGCAGCCTCAAGCCCGAGGTTCGGGTGTACGGCTGCGAGGTGGAGACGGCGGCGCCGCTCGCCGCGGCCCTTGCCGCGGGCGGCCCCGTTCCGTTCGCGCGCAAAGCATCTTTCGTCGACGGCATCGGCAGCCCAACCGTGCTGCCCGAGATGTGGCCGGCGGCATCGCACTGGCTAGCCGGAGCGTTGGTCGTCAGCCTGGCCGACGTGGCGGCCGCCATCGCTCACCTGGTGCGTTACGCCGCGATCGTGGCCGAGGGCGCCGGCGGAGCGGCGGTGGCCGCCGGGTTGAAGGGGCTGGCCGGGCCTGGACGCTATGTCGCCGTCGTGTCAGGTGGGAACATCGACGCTGACGTCCTCATCCCAATCCTCGATGGCGAGCTGCCTTGAGCCGTTGCGCCCTACTCGACTTTGACCTCGGACCCGTCTTGCGCCCATCGCGTATGGAACGCGCCTTCGCGATCGATACGGTGGTACGAATGAGCTCCGAAGTAATCGCGTAGCCCCTGGATGAGGTTGGCCGGTCCGCGTTCGCGCCGGTAGCCGTCGTAATAGGCCAGCGAAGACGAGAAGGCGGGCACGGGCACCCCTCGATCGACGGCCGTCTTGACCACGCGCCGCCACGCGTCCTGACCGGAGGCCAGCGCCTCCTGGAAGAAGGGGGCGAGCATGAGGTTGGGCAGCCGCGACTGCCTTTCGTAGGCTTCCTTGATGCGGTCGAGAAACTGCGCGCGGATGATGCACCCTCCTCGCCAGATGGTGGCCAGCCCCCCCATGTCGAGGCTCCATTCGTACTCCTTCGACCCCGCCATCAGGTGCTCGAAGCCCTGCGCATACGCGACGATCTTGGCCGCGTAGAGCGCATCTCGAACGTCGTCCACCAGGCCCATGTCGCGGTCGAAATGCATGTGACCGGTCGCTGGGCCCGCGAGGATGCCCGCGGCCTTCACCCTCTCGCCTTTCTGGCTCGACAGGATTCGCGCAAACACGGCCTCGGTGATGCCGGTGAGCGGGACGCCGAGGTCGAGGGCCGACTCGCTGGTCCAGCGCCCAGTGCCCTTCTGCTCGGCCTCGTCCTCGATCACGTCGACCAGCGCGGCGTCGGTGCCATCGGAGCTCTTGGCCAGCACATTGGCCGTGATCTCGATCAGGTAGGACTGCAGCCTGCCCTCGTTCCATTCGCGGAAGATGGCCGCCAGCTCCGATGGGCCCAGGCCAACCGCCGAGCGCAGCAGGTCGTAGCTCTCGGCGATCAGCTGAATGTCGGCGTACTCGATGCCGTTGTGCACCATCTTCACGAAGTGACCGGCGCCGTCAGGCCCGATGTAAGTGCAGCATGGAACGCCATCGACCTTGGCCGCGATCGAGGCCAGCATCTCCTCGACATGCTCATACGAAGCGCGGGTTCCGCCCGGCATCAGGCTCGGCCCGCGCAGCGCGCCCTCCTCCCCACCTGAAACCCCCATGCCGAGGAAACCGAGCCCGGCTCTCGCGGCTGCCGCCGCACGCCGGCGCGTGTCGTGGAAGAGCGAGTTGCCGCCGTCGATGATGATGTCGCCAGGCTCGAGCAACATTGTCAGGGCCTCGATGCCTTCATCGACCGGAGCCCCGGCTTTGACCATCAGCAGGATCGCCCGCGGCGGGGCCAGGACGTGGACGAGCTCTTCCAGCGTGATGGCCGGACGGAAGTCGCCTTCGCCACCGTGAGCGGCCATGAACTCATCGGTTCGCTGTCGCGTGCGGTTGTAGACGGCCACGCGGATGCCATGCGAACCAAGGTTGCGGGCCAGGTTCATGCCCATGGTTGCCAGGCCGACGATGCCAAATTCGTGATCTTCCAACGCAGTCACCCCCGTAGGCATTATGCCTAGGGGGAGCGGCGCGGCGGCGTGACCACCGCCGCACCGCTCAGTGGCTAGGGCGTTGGGGAAGCGGAAGCCCTTGCATTCTCGGCGGCCTCTTGCGCCGCCGTCTCACCAGTCTCATGCGCGGACGTCTCGTTCGAAGCGCCGCCCGGTCCACCACCCGGGCGGAACGTGCCGTTGTTCTCGGCCGTTTCGTGGGCGGCCGACTCAGCGGACTCGTGCGATGCCGTCTCGTTCGACTTGAACGCCCCAGGGCTCGGGGTCGGCGATGCCGCCGCCAGGAAATTGGACGGCCCGGCGCCCCTGCTTGCGGCCGAAGCGGCCACGACTCCAACGGATACCATCGCCGCCGCCACGGCGGAGGCGATCACCAGCGTGCGTCCTTTGCTCATAGCACCCATCGTCGGATGGGAACCTCAAGGAAGCCTTGGAATCCGGTGTGAGTTTTTCGCCCGATGACGCCTGGCCTGAGCTGTCACGCGGGCCAGTACTCTCTAGTCCATGAAGGACGAAGGCTACTTCGGGCCCCACTCGATGGCGTGGCGGGTCCATTCCAACCCGGTCACTCTGGTCGGCGGAGTGAGGGCCCTGCTCATCCAGGCGCTGCACCCGCTGGCCATGGCCGGCATCCTCGAGCACAGCGTCGTCACCGGCGACATCTCGGGGCGGTACATGCGAACGCGCGACTTCGTCCTGGCGGCAATATTCGGCGACCGTGCCACCGCCGACGAAGCAGGCGCCCGCGTGCGGGCCGCGCACCGCCCGGTCGCAGGGGTCGACAAGGTCACAGGGCTCAGCTATCGGGCCACCGATCCCGACTTGCTCCTCTGGGTGCACTGCGCGCTCGTCGATTCCTTTCTCGCTGCGCAGCAGCGGTTCGGCCGCCGCCTCGACGGCGCGGAGGCCGACCTCTACGTGGCCGAGATGATGCGCATGGGCCGGCTCGTCGGCCTTCGCGACGAAGACATGCCCGTGGGGCGCGAGGACCTTCGCAACACGATGGCAAGCTACGAGAGGATGCTGCGGCACAGTGAAGGCGCCGACGCGACATGGAAGTTGCTCGAGCACCCGCCCATGCCGTTCGCGGGCCGGCCCGTGTGGGCGCTCGTCTTTGCGGCCTCGGTGTCGATCATGCCGCCGAAGCTGCTGCGGATATACGGACGGACCGCCCCCAAGATCCCGGCGAGCATGCTGAGCGCCGGTGTGACGGCGGGAGCGCGTTTCGCACGCATGATCGGCAGGCCGTCGCCGGTGTTTGCGGCCGCCCGCGAGCTGGCGCGCACGGAGGGAGTCCGCCTCTAGCGCCGC
>VBHB01000247.1 GCA_005880315.1 Chloroflexota bacterium
CAAGACCATCCGTATACCGGAATGGGAGCAGCGCCTGCGGCGCAGCCGCACGCGCGATGAGGGAAAACCATCCGGGTTTTCCCTCATGTCGCTAGCGTGGCTTTGGCGGCCGGGTTTACCCCGGCCGCAACTTTGTTTTTCTCACTCCCAGGCATCGCCTGGAGCAATTCTTAAAACGCGCCCATCCGTATACCGGAATGGGCGCAGCCGCGCGCGAAGCGCCCGGCGATGAGGGAAAACCATCCGGGTTTTCCCTCATAAGCGTTTAGTGACCCCACATGGCGCGCTCGCCATGCTTGACGGTGGCCGCGCCGTGCTCTCCGGTCCGGATTCGAACCGCATCTTCGACGTCGATGACGAAGATCTTGCCGTCGCCGACCTCGCCGTGGTCGCCGGTGCGCGCGGCTTCCGCGAGCTTGTCGACGACCGTCTTCACGATTTCAGCCTGCATCACCGCCTCGACCTTCAGGCGCGGCCTAAGCGAGATGTGGACGGAGGCGCCGCGGTACTTTTCCGTGTAGCCGCGCTGGGCGCCGCACCCCTTGACCTCTGTCACGGTCACACCTGACACACCACATTCGTCGAGGACGTCCTGCACTTCCTGCAGGCGCTCGTGCCGGATGATCGCCATGACCATCTTCATGCTGCTGAACCCTCGCTCCGGGCCGGGCTGGCAACCGGTTCAGGCGATCGGTGTGGATTGACGGTCGGAGTATCCGCCGGCCGATAGACGCCGCCTGGCACCGGCATGAACGATTCGGGATATCCCCACATGCCGTGCTCGCTGATGTCGAGACCTTCCATCTCCTCGCGCGCCGAGACGCGCAGGCCGACGGTCTTCTTGATGATCCAGAAAAGCCCGTAGCTGAGCACGAACACCGTCGCAAACGAAGCCGTCACGGCAATCGCCTGCGCACCAAGCTGGTGGAAGCTGCCGGTGTAGAAAAGGCCACCCTGACCAACGCCGTTGAACTTGGCCAGCGCGGGGGTTGTGAAGAGGCCGCAGCTGAGCGTGCCCCAGATTCCCGCCATGCCGTGCGCGGGCAGCGCGCCCACAGGATCGTCGAGGACCTTGTCGAGGGCGAGCACGCCAACCACCACGATCACGCCGGCGACCGCGCCGATCACGATCGCGGCCCACGGCTCGACGTAGCCGGATGGCGCAGTGATGGCGACGAGCGCCGCGATCGCGCCGTTGCCGATCATGCCGACGTCCATCGTCTTGGTGATGAAGTAGATCGTGGCCAGCGCCGCCACCGCTCCGGCCGCGGCCGCGAGGTTGGTGACAACGACGACATCGGCGAAGTGCAGGTTGGTGGCGTTCAGCGTGGAGCCTGGGTTGAATCCGAACCAGCCGAACCACAGGATCAGCACGCCAAGCTGGGCCAGCGGCATGTTGTGGCCCGGGATCGCGTTCGAGCGACCCTTCTCATACTTGCCGATGCGCGGTCCGAGCAGCAGAAGGCCGGCCAGGCCCGCGGTCGCGCCTGTCAAGTGCACGACGGTCGAGCCGGCGAAGTCCTGGCTGCCGAGCGTCGCCATCAAAAAGCCGCCACCGAAGAGCTGGTGGCTGATGAGCGGATAGATGAAGGCTGCGAATGGGATGCCGAAGAGGATGTAGACGATGAACTTGGTGCGCTCGATCATCGTGCCCCAAACGATGGCCAGGGACACGGCGCAGAAGACGAACTCGAAGAACCACTTCGCCGCCGCGGGAGCTGTGCTCGCCGCGATGGCCGGCAGGTTCAGCTGCGAGCCCGGGCTGAAGGTCGGGAAGAATCCGCTGCCACCGATGAAGGCGAAGATGCCGCCGGCACCGAAGGCGAAGCCAAACCCTACCGCCCAGTAGGCGATCGAGCTGACGCTGAGGTTGGTGACGACCTTGGCGACCACGGTGCCGACGTTCTTCATGCGGCTGAAGCCGACTCCGCCGCGACCGCGATGGGGATGATCGCCGCCAGCAGGGCGAACCCCGCGGCGATCACGAGCACCGGCTTGCGCCTTTTCAGCGCCGTCCTGAGATCAGATCTGCGCGTCGACAATGAGGTCACCTCCGAGTTAGTCGCCACTTGCTTGACGTCAGGCTAGGTCGCGCCAGGTCACGCCTGAAACGTGCTTACGTCACGAAGTCGGGGGCGCCTACTCGTGCGGTACGCACGACACAACCCCACCTGTGGATATCCTGTGTCGTGTCATCCACACATAAACAAAGGCACCAGATTCGTGAGACAGAACCGTGATCCGGCCGTCCCGCAATTCCTACGATGCCTTAGGGACCCGTCAAATAACCAAGGTCCAGGAGGGTGTAAATGGCGATAGAGACAAAAGCAGGCAGCAAGACCAGCCCGCGAGAGGTGATCGAGCGCGCGAAGGCTGAGGGCGTCGAGGTCGTCGACGTCCGGTTCATCGACCTCCCCGGCACGTGGCAGCACTTCAGCCTGCCGCTCGGCGAGCTCGAGGAGGACAGCTTCACCGGTGGCCTCGGATTCGACGGGTCCAGCATCCGTGGCTTCCAGTCCATCGACGAGAGCGACATGCTCCTCATCCCCGACCCGGACTCGGCCACCATCGATCCGGTGCTGTCGCACAAGACGCTGTTCCTGATCTGCGACGTCATCGACCCGATCACGCGCGAGCCGTACAGCCGCGACGCGCGCTTCATCGCCAAGAAGGCGGAGGAGCACCTCAGGCGATCGGGCATCGCCGACGTGAGCTACTGGGGCCCGGAGGCGGAGTTCTACCTGTTCAACTCATTGCGCTTCGACCAGAACGCGTTCAGCGGCTACTACCACATCGATTCCGAAGAAGGCATCTGGAACTCGGGCAAGAACTCCGAGCCCAACCTGGCATTCCGGCCGCGGCACAAAGAGGGCTACTTCCCGGTGCCGCCAACCGACAAGCTGCAGGACCTGCGGTCGGAGATCATGCTCAAGCTGATCGAGGCAGGGGTCCAGGTCGAGGTCCAGCACCACGAGGTCGGTACGGCCGGCCAGGCCGAGATCGACATGCGCTTCGACACCCTCACGAAGATGGGCGACAAGATGATGGTCTACAAGTACGTCATCAAGAACGTCGCCGCCCAGCATGGCTACGTGGCGACTTTCATGCCCAAGCCCCTGTTCATGGACAACGGCTCCGGGATGCACGTGCACCAGAGCTTGTGGAAGGACGGCGAGAACCTATTCGCCGACAAGAGTGGATATGCGGGTCTGAGCCAGACGGCCGTCTATTACATCGGCGGACTTCTGAAGCACGCGCCGGCTCTGCTTGCGCTCTGCGCGCCCACCACCAACTCGTACCGACGGCTCGTGCCCGGCTACGAGGCGCCGATCAACCTCGTGTACTCGAAGCGGAACCGCTCGGCTTGCGTGCGCATCCCGATGTACTCGACCAACCCCAAGACCAAGCGGGTCGAGTTCCGCTCACCCGATCCGGCCGCCAACCCATACCTCGCGTTCTCGGCCTGCCTCATGGCCGGCCTCGATGGAATCAAGCACAAGATCCTGCCGCCGGAACCGGTGGACAAGGACATCTACGAGCTCGACGGCGCGGCTAAGGCCAAGATCAAGTCGGTGCCTGGCTCGCTCGGCGAGTCGCTGGACGCGCTCGAGAAGGACCACGCCTTCCTGATCGAAGGCGGCGTG
>VBHB01000099.1 GCA_005880315.1 Chloroflexota bacterium
CCAGGCAGACACCGCCACCGCTGGTGAAGTTGACTCCGTTCCATCCATTGAAGTAATAGAAGCCGGGATCGAAGACCACGCCAGAGGCCGCGGCGGCGGGCTTGAACGCCGCCACCACCAGTGCCCAGGTCGTCGTGACCGTGCTGTTCAGCGTCTCGCTCGCCACCGCCGCCGGCAGGTCGAGCCTGTATTCGGAGGTGAAGCCGTCGGCCGGGTCGTTGGCCAGGCTGTTCCAGCCGACTCCCTGCGAGATCACCTGTCCGGGAAGTGCCTCGAGCACTCCAACGTCGGTGATCACGAGGTCGTTGGCAACCGTGTTGCCGGGCGCGGTCGAGACGGTGGCGGTGTTCTGCACGACACCGATTGCGGTGTTGCCGGTCCTGTCGAGCGGGGCTACCGCCGCGTTGCGCCACTCGGTCAGCTGGGCGGTCGAATCGATGGTGGCCGGGTTGATGGTGAATGTGGGGGCGGATATGCCGCCCGGGTTTTTCGGGTAGTACCAGATCTCGGTTCGCGGGCTGGTCCCCGATTGGCTCTCGACCCCGGCCTCGACCCAGCCCGCCGGAGCGGTGAATTTCGTCGGCGTCGCGTCAGACCGAATGTCGGCGACCAGGAGGGTGCCGGCGGTGCTCGCCGCCGCAAGTGTTGGGGTGAGGAAGTGCCTGGCGGTGGCGATGGGGCCGGACTGGACGTTCGAGATGCCTCCGCTAACGCCGGCCATGTTCAGGTAGCCGTAACAGCTCGGCTTGAAGTGGTAGTAGCCGCTGGCGTCCTTGATCGGGGCGGGGGCAAGCCCGGTGCCGACGGTGACCCCGCCGACGACGATGTTTGGATACACCCCCGCCGATGAGCAGGCGGCGCCACCGGTGCCTTGAAGCGTCGCGATGGCGGCGGCATCGGTGTTCGGATCAGGCGGGAGCAAGGTCGACACCGGCGGCGCCGGGACCGGAGCGACCCCCGCGGCGCAAGGATTGGCGTTGATCGCGGCATCGCCCGCCGAGAGGAACTGGCTGGTGCCGCTGGTAGCGCACGCCGGCGTCACGTGCCCCGAGACCTCGGCGCCGTCCGAACAGATGGCATTGCTCGAGCCGGAGTTCGAGCCGGCGGCGCAGGCGCCGCCTCCGCCGACCCAAAGTTGGCTGTCCGTGTAAACCTGCACGTTCCCCAAATCCGAATAGGTGCCCGACACGGCGTCATATCGAGTGTGCGCATAAAAGGCGCAGCCGCCGCCGCGCGCGATCAGGTTCTGCGCGACGATGCTTCCGGCGACGTTGATCTGACCACTCGTGCACGCGAGGGTGGTGGCGGAGATCGCGGGCACCGATCCCGCGAGCTGCTGTGCCACCGCGCGCCGGGTGACAGTGGTGTTGCTCGTCCCGAGTTGGGCCCCGAACGAGATCGGGAGGCTCAGAGTAAGGATCACCTCGACCTGCTGCTGGTGGGCGCGGTATGGGTAGTTGAATGTGGCGCTCAGGCCGCCGGCGAATGTATCGACGCCCTTGTATGGGGTCGCGCACGTGCCTGGTGTGATGGTCAAGGCGCCCGTGCGGGTTTTTCGTGTGGCGAGAAAGGTGTCCGCCTCGGTGATGACGGCATTCGCCTTCGCCGCGTTACAGCTGATGCCGATGGTCAACGCGGAGTCGAGTGCCGTCGAGTCCGCAAGCTCCTGGAGCTGATTCTTCTGCCACGCGATCGAGCCCGCGAGCAAGATCAAGGCGGCGGAACCGATCAGCGCCAGGAGTCCGACTGCGACGAGAACGAGCACCTGCCCCGACTGGCGCGAGCTGCGAGAAGCGGTCAAAACTCCATCCTCTCCACAGACTGCGAGTCGAACGTGATCGCCGCGGGCAGGCCGAGCAGATGAGCGAGCACCGGCTGCCACTTGAGCTTGAGGTCGACGACCACGAGCTGGTGCCCGGAGGTGCGCACGTACACCCCGTTGGCGGCGGCGCAGGATGGGCAGCTCCACCTCGGAGTGGGGCCACCCGACGAGTCGATCTCGTAGATGAAGACGTAGACAGTGTTCGCGTTGGTCCCGCCCGCAAGGGTGATGGTGCCGGGCTGACCCGCTGCACCCGCGGCGTACGTGCCATAGGCTGCGGGCGCCGCGCTGATCGAGCCCGAGTCCTGATACACGACCTGCACCCCCAGCGCGTCGAGGAGGTGAGCGCTGTTGATCAGCGGGTTGAGCGAGCACGGCGTCGCCAGCGCAGTACAGTCCGGCGGCAGCGTGTTCGAGCCACTGTAGTAAGGAAGGGCGGCCTGTCGCGCCATGTCTCTGGACGCGCCCGAGAGGAGCGAGTAGAGAAGGAGGCCGCGACCCATGTCGACGGTGGCCCCGATGATGAGCAGCAGCACGGGCGCGATCAGCGCGAACTCGACCAGCGCTTGAGCGGTTTGGGAGCGATGTCCCGGGCGCACCACTATTTCTTCACCAGGACGTGGTCGTCTTGCTCGAGCCCGAGATGGTGATGAGACCACCAAGCAGGTTCAGGTCGTTGAACCCGTAGTACACGTAGACGTCGACCTCGGATTGATAAAGCGTGTTGACGCTACCTGTGCAGTTGGCGCTCGCGCCGCAATACACCACGACGACAGCGTTGCTGCCGGCGGGCGCGGCGTAGTCGACTCCACTCACGAACGGCGGTGCGTGGCCGACCTGGGTCGCGCAGCTGATGCTCGACGGTGGCGTCACCACAGCAGCGAGGTCGGCCTTGACGACGTCGCACATCGCGGCGATGCCTGGTCCATTCGTGGTCGCCGTCTTACCGGCGACGGACCGGGCTCCGTCCCGCGCCGCATCTGAGGCGGCGACGGCATATGAGTAACCGCGACCGAGCTCGAGGACTCCAGCCACCAGCAGGATCAGGATCGGGAGGGCGATCGCGAACTCAACGAGAGCCTGTCCGTGCTGCGTCCTATCCATCGAGCTTCAACTTCCCAACGATCAAGCGAGCAAGCTCGTTCGAACCGCGGGACACCTGGGACGACGGGTCGCGCTGGAGCACCAGGCTGCCCGCGAGTGCCGCATCCTCGGGTCGGGTGTCGTCGAAGTTGACGGTGAGCGACATCTTGTGTCCGAGGGTGGCCTCGACGCCGTTTCGATCTAGCGGAGCGCCGGGCACGCGGTTGTTGAGAACCAGCTCGAGGCGGTTGTCGGGCACGTTCATGATGTCGCGAAAAATCGCGAGGGCGCGCCGGGCGTCCGCCATCGCCGCCATCTCGGGTGGCACAACCACGACCAAGCGCTCAGCGCGCTCGATCACCACGAGCGCCGCTTCGGCCAGAGAGGTGCCGAGGTCTGCCAGGACGATGCGGTGCCAACCGGCGGCTGCATCAAGCGCGCGTCCCGTCAGGTCGGCGTTCATCAGGTCGACCTGCTCGGGACGAAGAGTGCCCGGCAGCACCCCGAGGCCGGTCTTGTGATAGACGATCGCGCCGCGGAGGTTTTTCTCGAAGTCGGCCGGCGCGGCCTTCGACGCCCCGGCGATGGAGCCAGTGGCGACGAGGTCCGCGAAGAGCGCCGCATGGCCGAACGGCGCGGATAGGTCTATCAGCAGAACCTGCTTTGGGTACTTTGCGGAGAGCGCGGCGGCGGTGTTCACGGCCAGCGTGCTGACGCCGGAACCGCCCTTGGCCGAGAAAAAAGCGACGATCGGCGCTGACGATCGGGAGGTGGCCTGGGCCTGCGTGGCTGCCGCGGCCGCCACCTGCTGCTCCCACAGCTTGTCGAGGGCGATGGCGACCTTTTCCACATCGGGCCCCAGCCCCTCCAGCAACCCGTCGCGGTCGAGCGTGAGCAGCGTCGACAGGGACAGACCCCGGATGCTGGTCACATAGCGGTCGCCGGTGCGGGGGGCGGGGAGGATGAGGAGGTCTCCGGGGGCGGGACGCCGGGTCAGCAAGAGCTTGCCGGCGGCGTCGGTGATCGACTGCTCAGCCACCCCCGAAGCGAGGAAGATCACGACGTCTCCGCCCCTGCCGCCAAGGCGCAGGGTGTCGCTTGGGGCGAGCTGGACTGGCTGCATCCGCCTGGCCAGGGCGCGGAGCACCCCGTCGGGGAGCTCGGCGAATACCGACGACATTTCGAGGATACGCACCCGCAACTGGAGGCTGGACGGCGGCTCGGCCGCGTGCGATCCGCCCGCAGCCACCGGTGCTCCTTCCTCTCCCGACCCGCGACCTTCGCGAACCTCGCGGGCGCTCAAAACGCCGATAATGTAGCAACGTCCCCCCAGATCGACCCTTACTTCTCAGCACAGTTTGAGCAGCAAACCCCCGCCTGACGCCGATTCGAGACGGTCCACCCGGCGGACGAGCGCTCTCCGCACGGCGGTTCCGCGTACACGTCTAGCGTCAAAAATCGATCGCGTCCTCACCACCGCGCTCGGCGGCGACCCCCGCGTGACGCTCGATGTGAAGGTGACCGAGATGCTGGCTGACGCCGATTCGGTGGCGCTGGTGATCTCAGCGAGCCTCGAGCGCGCCGGCACGGGCCTCGCGGCCCAGCTGAAGGTCACGGAAACGTTCCGCCGGAGCGGCCTGGAGACGGACCTGGTCAATTCCCTGGGCGACCCCGACCCGGGCGTCCGGATCGCGGGGGCGCGAATTTGCGGGGCGCTCCGCCTGCCGAACGCCGTGCCCTGGCTGGCCGATCTGCTGGACGACCCGAACCCGGCCGTCCGTGAGGTCGCCGTCCGGGCTCTCGGCCAGGCGGGGGGCAGGCGGGTGGTCGAGGCCCTGATGGCTCGCGCCGACCGCCTGCCGCAATACAAGGTGGCCAAGGAGCTGTCGCGAGCGGCTTCGGACATCGATCTCGAATTGCTCTTGAGGGAAAGGAGCAGTCCGAGAGCCACCGTGACGGTCTTGATGGCATGTGGATTGCGTGGAGATGCGCTGAGGACGCCCCTTCTGGTCAAAATGGCGCAGGACCGCCAATGCGAAACCCAGATACGAGTGGCCGCCTGCAGGGCTGTGGCGATGATCGGTGATCCCGCCGGAGCCGATGCGATGCGCATGCTCGGCACCGATCCCGACGAGACGATACGAAAGGCCGCGATCCGCGCCCGTATGCGCATCAGCGCGTCCATGAGGCGGCGTTCGGTATGAAGCTGTCGGAGCGGTTCGACCGCCGATATCAGCAGTCGCCGATGACGGGCACTGTGGCGCCTCCGGCTCCCGCCCCTCCCGTGGCTCCGGTGGTGGCGCCCGCGCCGGTCGTCGCACCGCCGCCCACCCCGGCCGAAGAGCCGCTCATCATCCCGACCGAGCTCTCCGAGCAGGCGGCGTCGCTGAGCCCGGCCCTCGCCGCCGCCAAGGCAGAAATCCACGCGCAGCTCCTCTCGCATCACACCGCTCAGATCGACATCAACAATCGCGCCGGCATCCGCCGCCTGTTGCTGCAGCTGACCGAGGAGCACTTTCGATCCAAGCCGGCCGCGGCGGTCATCACCGCGGCAGACAAGGAACGGCTGGTCGAGATCCTCTTCGACGAGGTCATCGGCCTCGGGCCATTGGAGGCCCTGCTTCGCGACCCCGATATCAGCGAAGTGATGGTCAACCGGCCCGAGCAGATCTTCGTCGAGCGGCGCGGAAAGATCGAGCTGACGACGCTGGCGTTCGAGGACGAGCGCAGTCTGCGCCGCGTGATCGATCGCATCGTCTCCACGATCGGCCGGCGCGTCGACGAATCGGAACCGATGTGCGATGCACGCCTGAAGGATGGCTCGCGTGTCAACGTCGTAATTCCGCCGGTGGCCATCTACGGACCGTGCCTCACCATTCGGAAGTTTGGCCGTGAGGTACTGAGTCCGGAGCAGATCATCAGCGCCGGCGGCGCCACGGCCGCGATCATCAGTTACCTCGACGCCGCAGTGAAGACGCGATTGAACATCATCGTGTCGGGTGGCACCGGCTCAGGCAAGACGACCCTGCTGAACGTGCTGTCAGGCTTCATCCCCGGCAACGAACGCATCGTCACGTGCGAGGACGCGGCAGAGCTGCGGCTGCGGCAGGTCCACGTCATCAGCCTCGAGTCCAAGCCTCAGAACGTCGAGGGCAGAGGCGCCATCTCGATCCGCGACCTGGTGCGCAACTGCCTTCGCATGCGCCCGGACCGCATCGTGGTCGGCGAGTGCCGCGGGCCCGAGGCGCTGGACATGCTGCAGGCGATGAACACCGGGCATGACGGGTCGATGAGCACGCTGCACGCAAACAACCCGCGCGACGCGGTGAACCGGCTCGAGACGCTCGTGCTCCTGGCCGGCACCGAGCTCCCGTCGAGGGCGATTCGAAGCCAGATCGCGTCCGCCATCAACGTCATCGTGCAGACCGAGCGTCTCCGCGGCGGCTCGCGGAAGGTGGTCAGCGTTGCCGAGGTGCTCGGCCTCGTCGATGGCGAGATCGCTCTTCAGGAGCTGTTCGCATTCCGTCAGGTGGGTGTCAGTCCCGACGGTCGCGCCGTGGGTTATCACACGGCGACTGGCGCACGCTCAGCGCAGCTGCATCACTTCCGTTCCAACGGCGTCGAGCTTGCCGAGGAGATGTTCGTGCCCGTGGCTCAACCGCCCGCCGAGCAGCTCTACTGATGGATCTGAAGGACGAGACGGAGGGCCCGAACCCGCCGGCGCAGCCGATCCCAATGGCGAACGGGCAACCGCCACTGTCCGTCGTGGCCCGAGAGGACCTGCTCGCGGATTTCGGCCATCAGCTGCGCAATGAGCTCAACGCGATCGTCAGCGCCGCCAGCATGCTGTCCGCGACCGCCACGACCAGCGAGCAGCGCGAGCTCTCGGCCATCGTGGAGACAGGCGCCAACCGCGTGGCCAGGCTTCTGGACGACATCCTCGACGCGGCCATCATCCAAACCGGTGACATCGAGCTTGCTCTCCATCCTTTCGATGTGCGCGCCAGCGTGGAGTCTTGTCTCGGGATGGTCGTCGAAGAAGCCGGCGGCAAGAGCCTGGAGCTCTCGTTCCGAGCCGAGCCTGACGTTCCCAGCGTCATCATCGGGGACTCGCGTCGTATCGAGCAGGTGATGCTCGCTCTGCTCCATGGCGGTATCGAGCGGACGGAGCGCGGCGGCATCGGCGTCGAGCTGAGCTGCCAGCCGCGCGGCGATCTCATCGAGCTTCATTTCCGCGTTCACGACACCGGTAGAGGCGTGCCGGCACGGATCCTGCGCAGCGGTCTCGGCGATGACACGGGTGCGGAGGCACAGCTCGACGTGCCAGGCGATGCCCTCGCGATCGTCAGCTTGTCGATCTGCCGCCGTCTCGTGGAGATGATGGATGGCGAGCTGCGCGTTGAGCAGGGCGGCGTCGAAAAGGGGCCGGACGCGGGCACGACGTTCGAGTTCACCATCCTGACCCAGGCCATGCATGCGCCGGCCGCCGTCCAGCAGCGAACCCTGGAGGGGATGCGTGTTCTGGTCATCGCGGCCGATGCGACCGAGCGCCGCGTGATGGCCCTGCAGACGGAGCTCTGGGGAGCACCGGCGACCGTCGCCAACGTCGCCGACGCGCTCGCGCTCGTGCAGGCGGGGCAGCCATTCGACATCGCGATCGTCGAGCACCGCCGACCGGCCATCGACGGCCTGGCCCTTTCGATTGCGCTGAGGTCGCTGCGATCGCCCGCCCAGCTGCCGATCGTTCTCGTCACCGCGGCGGCCCCCGGCCCGGAGGAGGCCGGCGCCGCCGACAGCGGCGTGGTGCAAGCGACACTCATCAAACCGGTGCCCCCGCACAAGCTCCATGACGTCATGGCCCAGGTGGGGACGCACCAGGAGGTCACCCCAGAGCCGCATCCCGAGGTCCCGCCCGGAGTGCTGAAGGTGCTGGTCGCCGAGGACAACCCGCTGAACCAGAACACCCTTCGGCGCCTGGTCGGCAAGCTCGGCCACCACGTCGATGTCGTCTCGAACGGCCGCGAGGCCGTGGCGGCGGTCGCCAGGGAGCAATACGACGCGGTCCTCATGGATGTGTTGATGCCGGAGATGGACGGGCTGCAGGCGGCCGAAGCCATCGTCCGGCGCTGGCCTCGCGGCACGCGCCCGCGCCTGGTCGCATTGACTGCGATGGCTGCGCCGGGTGACCAGGACCGATGCCTGAGGGCGGGTTTCGACGACTACATGAGCAAGCCGATCCACCTCGACGAGCTGTCGGAGACGCTCAGCGCCGCCGCCGGCTGGCGCGCCACCCCCAGGGGCATGTAGGACTTAGGCCTACTCGTTGCCCAGACGGCTGTCGAGGCGATCGGACCTTTCGTCGCGGGCAGATTGGCGTGAGGCGCGGGCTTCGAGCAGGACGACGACCAGCACGATCATTCCGCCAAGCACCATCAGTCCACCCAGGAGCTCTCCTTCGATGCCTCTCGGCTGGAGAACGATCTGGATCATGGCCGAGCCGAATACGAGGATGTAGCTGAGGCCGAGGAGCCGCACGCGCGGCGCCACGGTGCTGCTGTCCTCGTCGCGCCACGGGCGCCGGCCGATGATGAGAAGGTACGCGCCCATGATGAGCGCGAGCCCGGCGAGCACCAGGGAGACGAGCTGGACGAGGGCGGTTGTTTCTGCTGGCATCGGCGCCAGAGATACTAAAGGGCGGCGCCCGCCTCTGTGGTCGGATTCTCGTCTCTACCTACAATCGAACACCCATGCCTCGCACCGAGCCGATCAGGGCCGTCCGCGGCGTTCGCGACATCCTGCCTCGCGACCGTTCGCTCTGGCGTGCCGCGGAGCGCGCCGCCGCCGAGGTGGCGACGAGGTTCGGTTACCAGGAGATCGTGACCCCGATCATCGAGCGCGTTGAGCTGATCGAGCGAGTCGGCGAGGACACGGACGCCATCGCCAAGGAGCTCTACCGGTTCGAGGACCGCGGCGGCCGCCAGCTTGCCCTGCGACCCGAGGCCACAGCCGGCATCGTGCGTGCTTATTTCGAAGGCGGTCTCAACCAGGGGCCGCAGCCGGCGCGGCTCTATCTCTTCGGACCGATGTTTCGGTACGACCGCCCGCAGAAGGGTCGCTACCGCCAGTTCTATCAGTTCGACATCGAGGCGATCGGGTCGGCGAGCCCGGCCCTCGACGCGGAGGTCATCGAGATTGCCCGCGGCTGGCTGAACGAGTCGGGCATCCCCGAACTGAAGTTGGAGCTCAACTCCATCGGGGACGGCGTTTGCCGCCCCGCGTATCTCGACCGCCTCCGCGACTACTACCGCCCGCTCGAGGAGAAGCTGCATCCCGATTGCCAGCGGCGGCTCGAGACCAACCCATTGCGACTTCTCGACTGCAAGGTTCCCCAGTGCCAGCCTTTCAAGGCCGGGGCGCCGCGTATCACCGACCACCTTTGCGAGCCCTGCTCGCAGGCATGGACACAGGTGCGGCGCCTGGTTGAGTCGGCGGGCATCGAGTACGTCCACAACCCTTACCTGGTGCGCGGTCTCGACTACTACACGCGCACCGTTTTCGAGTTCTATCCCGCGGGCGCATCGGGCCAGCAGGACGCGTTGGCGTCAGGCGGCCGCTACGACGGCCTCGCCGAAACCGAGGGCTGGCCGTCGACTCCAGGGGTGGGTTTTGCCGGCGGTTTCGACCGCGTGGTCGAGGTGATGGCTGCGAGTGGGGTGGAGGTCGTCGCGGCGCCGGCGGCTGAGGTCGCCGTGCTGGCGGACGCCGGCCTGGACCACGAGGCCGCGAACATCGCGCGCATCTGCCGCGCCGTGCGCAGCGTCGCCGTCGACTACGAAGCCAAGAGCCTCGCGGCCAAGATGCGCTCGGCGGCCAAGCTCGGGGCGCGCTGGGTTGTCCTTCTGAGCGCGGACGAAGCGGCACGTCGCACAGCGCGCCTGCGCGACATGGCGAGCGGAGAGCAGGTAGAGGTCGCATGGGACGAGCTTCCAGAGCGCTTGAGCAGATGAGCGGGTTCACCGCGCCGCATTGCGGCTCGCTTCGGGCCGGCGATGTCGGTCGCGACGTCGAGCTCTACGGATGGGTGGGTCGGCGCCGCGACCACGGCGGGCTCATCTTCATCGACCTCCGCGACCGCTGGGGTGATGTGCAGGTGGTGTTCAACCCGGCCGATGCGCCGGCAGCGCACACGGCAGCGTCAGAGCTGCGGTCGGAGTTCGTGGTCCGCGTCAAAGGGACGGTAGGCCGCAGGCCGAAGGGCAACGAGAACCCGCGCATGGCGACAGGCGATGTGGAGGTGACCGCCTCCGAGCTCGAAGTGATCTCCATCGCCAAGACGCCGCCATTCCAGATCGAAGACGAGGTCGAGGCGGATGAAGCGACTCGGCTCAAGTACCGCTACCTCGACCTGCGCCGGCCGCGTATGCAGCGAATGCTGGAGATGCGTCATCGGGTGGTCAAGGCGATGCATCGCTACATGGACGAGCACGAGTTCGTCGAGGTGGAGACGCCGATGCTGCTCAAGGGCACACCGGAGGGCTCCCGTGACTTCATCGTCCCATCCAGGCTCCACCCGGGGAACTTCTTCGCTCTCCCGCAGTCGCCGCAACAGCTCAAGCAGCTGCTGATGGTTGCGGGTGTCGGTCGCTATTACCAGATCGCAAGATGCCTGCGCGACGAGGACCTGCGCGCGGATCGCGTGGTGGAGATCACGCAGCTCGACGTCGAGATGTCGTTTTGCGATGAAGAGGATGTGCTCACCCTGGTCGAGGGCTTGTGGGTGCAGGTCTGGAAGGACGTTCTTGGCATCGACATCAAGACTCCAATGCCGCGGCTCGACATGCAGGAGTCGCTTCTGCGGTATGGGACCGACAAGCCAGACCTGCGTTACGAGCTCGAGATCTCCGATGTGAGCCACGCCCTGCGCGAAACCAACGCCACCATTCTTCGATCCGCGCTCGCGGAGGGCGGCGTCGTCCGCTGCCTGGCCGTTCCCGGCGGTCGCGACATGTCCCGGCGGGAGCTCGACGAGCTCGCCTTGATCGCAAAAGGGGCGGGCGCGAAGGGGCTGGCGTGGCTGCCGGGTCCGCTGGACAGGCACCTGAGCGAAGGCGAGCTGTCTGCGATCCGGTCGTCAGCGGGCGCGGGCGACCAGGACCTCGTCCTCATGGTGGCCGACCGCCGCCGCAAGGCGGAGACGGTGATGGGGCTCCTGCGCCGAGAGATCGCGCGTCGCCGGAAGCTGATCCGCGACGGAGAATGGAAGTTCACCTGGATCTATCCCATGTACCTCTTCGAGGAGGACGACCAGGGCAAGCTCACCTACGGCCACCACCCGTTCACGTCGCCGTGGCCGCAGGACATGCATCTCATCGACACGCAGCCATACGCAGTCCGGGCGCGAGCGTACGACTGCGTACTCAACGGGGTCGAAATCGCGGGCGGCAGCATCCGCATTCACGAGCGGGCGCTGCAGGAGCGCGTGTTCGAGATCCTGGGCATGAGCCACGAACGGATCCAGGAACAGTTCGGTCACCTGCTCGATGCATTCGAGTACGGCGTACCGCCACATGGGGGCATCGCGTCGGGCATAGACCGCCTGATGATGGCGATGAACCGGACCGACAACATCCGCGACGTCGTTCCCTTTCCTAAGACCCAAAGCCACCAGGACCTCATGCTCGGCGCGCCGAGCCCGGTCGACCCCGCGCTGCTGAAAGAGCTGCACATCAAGGTCGTCCCACCCGACAAATCGGATCGGTAGTATGGGTGGGCTTCCAAAGGGCCGCGGCTTAAGGGCGCCTCCCGCGACTGCGTCGCGGGGACCCCAAAGGACGCTTTCTTATTGAGCCCTGCTTCGTAGAATGACTAGGCTTCCAAAGGGGCGCGGCTGACGTGCGCGTTGCCCAACAGACGATCGTTAGGGACCCCGGAGTCCGGACAGCCGACCAAACGCCCGCTGTGACGGGACTTGGAAAGCCAAGGCAGGGGACCCACCTGAGCTCGCTCAGGACAACCCACCGCCGCGTCCCGGAGGGAGCGTCTTGCCGGCGTTCTTGAACGTGGTGCCGCCGGGGCTGGTGGTGGCGGTGCTGGCGGTCCTCATCGTGTCGCAACTCTTCTATGCGTTCCTGCGCTACCGCCGCCGGGCGTATTTGCCCATCCTCTTGATGACCGCGATCGGATTCGGCCTGGGCCAGCTTTGGGACTACCTGGGGCTGCCCTCGTTGCGGATGGGCCAGGCCGACATCCTCCCGGCGCTCGTCTTCGCGCTCCTGCTGCAACCGCTGGCGCGTTTCGTGCCGCGCCCGGCGCGCCAGCCTGAGGAACCCGAACTTCAAACCCGTCAGTGACGGCACTCGCGCAATTCAGCCGAACTTCAAACACGCCGCTGCCGACACCTGGCGCACTCGAACCGGAAAGGTTCCGCCCATCCTTATGATTGCGGTTGCATAGCGTGTTTGCGGTCGCGTCATAGGGGGTATTCAGCACTTGCAGAACTTCATGTGGTTGGCGTTTGGGATCGCTGCCCTCGTGGTGGCGCTTGCCCTCGCCGCGCTTTTGCTGCGGCTGCGCCGAACCCTGGGTGCTGTGGAAGAGTTGTTGGAGACCACGAACGAGGAGATGAAAGAGACGCTGCCTGAGGTACGACAGACGATCGGCAACGTCAACGACATCACGGCCGGGGTCAACGTCGGGCTCCGGACGGCGGGGAGCGGCGCTGCCGCTGTGGGTCGCGGCATCAAGGCCGCCGTGTACGGCGCGAGGGTGGCGGGTAGAAGCTTGTTTCGCCAGGTTCTAGGAGGTTAGCTGTGGCCGAAGGAAATGACAGCGGCGGCGGCGGTTTCGGCTGGTTCGTCCTTGGCGGTCTCATTGGCCTCGTGGCCGGCGCTTACATCGCCTCGGGCCCGGGGCGCGGTCAGGTCGACAGCATCAGAAGCAAAACGATAGAGCTGTCGGGCAGCGAGCCCGTGCAGAGGGCGAAGGATGCGGCACAGAAAGCGCGCGACATGGTGACCGATCCCGATCACCCGGTGGGCAAGGCGATCCAGGACGGAGTCGCGGCGGCAAAGCGCAAGCGCGAGGAGCTGGAAGCTGCTGCCACACGCAAGATGCAGCAGATCAACGGTGAGGAAACCAAGTAGGAAACTGGATTGGCTAAGCGCGATCTCGCCGAGCTGAAGATCCCAGCCTCATCGGCCTTCATTCCCGTCGCCAAGCGCGTGGCGGTGACACTCGGGGGCCAGCTCGGGCTCAGCCTGGTCGACCTCGACGAGCTGGCGATAGCGCTGACGCAGGCATGTGATTCCGCGATCAACGCGGCGCGAAACCTGGATGGCCCTGCCGAGCTCAAGTTGAACTATTTCGCAACCAACCGCGCCCTGGTCGTCGATGTGGACCTGGTCTCAATGGAAGGTCACACGATGGCGCTATCGGCGAGGCCCGTGGTCGAGGTCGACGCCGAGCTGCAGCGGCTCGCTTACGAGATGATCCGTTGCTTCGTGGACGACTTCCGGCCGGAGATCGAGCCGCGCACCGGGCACGTCCGCTTCCGAATGGTCAAGTACCTGGCTTCCTGAGCGCGCCAAACTAAACGCATTGGCTGCCAAGCAGCGGCCGTCCCGCGAGGAGCTGCGGGCGCTCCACCGTCGCTACAAGGAGACTACGGACGCCGCAGAACGCGATCGCATTCGCGCGCAGCTCGTTGACGCCTATCGCGACTTCGTCTACTTCCTGGCGCGGAAGTTTCAGAACCGGGGCGAGCCGCTCGACGACATCGTCCAGGTCGGTTACCTCGGGCTGATCAAGGCGATCGACCGCTTCGACCCCGACCTCGGTTTCGAGTTCACCACGTTCGCCACCCTCACGGTCGCCGGTGAGATCAAGCGCCACTTCCGTGACAAGGGCACGGCCATCCGATTTCCGCGCCGGCTGCAGGAGCTGCACCAGTCGGTGGTTCGCATCAACGAGGAGATGAAGAATCAGCTCGGCCGCGAGCCGACTGTCGCGGAGCTGGCCGAGCGTTTGGGCGTCACGCCCGACGATGTCACCGAGGCGATCGAGATGGGGCCGGCTTACATGCCCCTGTCACTCGACCAGCCGATCGGATCCAGCGACGGCCAGGACACGCGGGCTGTGGCCGACCAGGTTGGCTCCGAGGACCCCGAGCTCGACCGCGTCGAGATGCGCGACGTCCTGAACCGCGCCATGGAGCACCTGACTCCTCGCGAGCGCGCGATCATGGCCATGCGGTTCTACGAGCAGATGTCGCAATCGGAGATTGCTCGCCGGCTGGGCATCAGCCAGATGCATGTATCGCGGCTGCAGCGCGCGGCGCTCGAGCAGCTGCGCAAGTACGTGCCCCAAGAATCCGCGTAGTGGCGCTCGTTGAATCGCGGGCCCCGGCAGATCCCCTGGTCCTCTTCCGGCGCTGGTTCCGCGACGCTTTACGCAAGGGTGCGCTGCAGCCCGACGCGATGGCGCTGGCCACTGCCGACAAGCATGGGACGCCCTCGGTGCGCATGGTGCTCTTCAAAGGCCTGGAGGGTGAACGCTTTCTCTTCTACTCGAACTACGAGAGCCGCAAGGGACGTGACCTGTTGGCGAACAATCGCGCGGCCGCCGTCTTCTTCTGGGCGGTCGTCCGCCATCAGGTCAGGGTGTCGGGAAGGGTCAGCCGTGTTTCACGGGCCGCATCGGCAGCCTACTTCCACTCGCGGCCGCGGGGCGCCCAGCTCTCCGCGCTGGCCTCACGCCAAAGCCGCATCGTGCCTTCGCGCGCTGTGCTGGAAAAGGCGGTGGTGGACCTCGACCGCCGCTATCCCGATGTCGTGCCTTTGCCGCCGGATTGGGGTGGCTACGCCTTACGCCCGGACTGGATCGAGTTCTGGGAAAACCGCGCCGACCGTCTGCACGACCGTTTGCGCTACGTCCGCCGGCGCGAAGGCGGTTGGCGGCTGGAGCGCCTCGCCCCTTAAGCTAATCCAGCCCCGTATGACCGGGAACGAGATCCGCAAGCGTTTTCTAGAGCATTTCGCGAGTCGGGAGCATCTGGTTCTTCCAAGCGCACCGCTGGTGCCCCAGGGAGATCCGAGCACGCTCTTCATCTCGGCCGGAATGCAACCCCTCAAGCCGTACTACCTGGGTTTGAGCCAGCCGCCCGCGCCCAGGCTCGCCAGCTGCCAGAAGTGCCTTCGCACCGGCGACATCGAAGAGGTGGGCAAGACCGACCGACATCACACCTTCTTCGAGATGCTCGGCAACTTCACGCCCACCGGTGACTACTTCAAGGAAGCTGCGATCCCGTTCGCCTGGGAGCTCGTGACCCAGGGATTCAACATGCCCACCGAGCGCCTGCGCGTGACGATTCACCCGACGGATGACGAAGCCCACGCGATCTGGATCCGGCAGCCCGGGATGAGCGCCGCGCGCATCACGCGGCTGGAGGACAACTGGTGGGGGCTCGGCTCGGGGCCGTGCGGGCCCGACTCCGAGATCTGGTGGGACCGGGGCAAAGAGGTGGGGTGCGGCCGCGACGACTGCGTCCCCGATCACTGCGATCGCTTCACGGAATTCTGGAACCTGGTGTTTCCACAGTACGACCAGCGAGGCCCGATCACCGGCACGTCCGGCGACGCGGTGCGCCGCGGACTGGCCGATGGCAGCCTCATTCCTCTCGCCCAACCGGGGATCGACACCGGGATGGGTCTCGAACGGATCGCATACATCCTTCAAGGCAAGAGCCACGTCTTCGAGACGGACATTTTTCTGCCGATCATCGAAAGGATCCGCGGACTCTCGGAAAAGCAGTCGACTCTGTCCGAGCGAATCGTGGCCGATCACGTGCGCGCGGCCTGCTTCGCCATGGCCGACGGTGTGACGCCGACCAACGAAGGCCGTGGGTACGTGCTGCGCCGGCTAATCCGCCGGGCGACTCTCCACGCCGAGCGATTGGGAATGCAATCTGAGGTAGGTGGGCTCGTCGACGACGTCGTGAGAGTCATGAACGAGCCGTACCCGGAGCTCAAGGAAAAAGCCGACATGATTCGCGGGGGCATCAACCAAGAGGCGGCGCGATTCCAGCGCACCCTTCGCGAGGGCATGGAGCAGTTCGAGAAGGTGGCGGCGAAGTATGGCAAGACGATCCCCGGCAACGAGGCGTTCAAGCTGCACGACACTTTCGGATTCCCCCTCGAGCTGACCCAGGAGCTGGCGCAAGAGCGTGGACTTCGGGTCGACGACGAAGGCTTCAAGGCGGCGATGGCCGAGCAGAAGCAAAGGTCGCGTCGCGA
Source organism: Chloroflexota bacterium (assembly GCA_005880315.1). Taxonomy (GTDB): domain Bacteria; phylum Chloroflexota; class Dormibacteria; order Dormibacterales; family Dormibacteraceae; genus UBA10449. The sequence goes on from VBHB01000099.1 coordinate 16,195, forward strand.
GCTGCCCACCCGTTGGGCTCTGATGAAGGACCTTCCGCGATCCGAGTTCACGGGCTACAAAACTCTCACGACCGAAACATCGATTGCCGGCTTGCGCAGGGATGGCAAGCCGGTCGACAGGGCATTCGAGGGTGACGACGTCGAAGTTTTCCTCGAGCGCACACCTTTCTATGCGGAGTCGGGCGGGCAGATCGGCGACACCGGCACCATCACGACCGAAGGTGGTCGCTTGCGGGTGGAGGACACGCAGAAACCTGCTGACGGCGTCACCGTTCACCTGGGCGCCGTGGTGACGGGCGAGCTGAAGGTGGGCGATGTCGCAACTGCAGCGGTAGATGCAGCGCGGCGCCGGCAGATCGCGCGGCACCATTCCGCGACGCACCTGCTGCACAAGGCGCTGCGCGAGACGCTCGGTGAACAGGTATCTCAGCGGGGCTCGTGGGTCGGTCCCGACCACACGACCTTCGACATCCCGTTGAATCGCGCCATCACCGAGGACGAGCTCGAGCGCATCAACCTTCGCGTGTCGGACAAGATCCGCGAGGCGCTGCCGTTTCACGAAAGCCACAAGTCATACAAGGACGCGGTGGCGATGGGCGCGATGCACCTCTTCGACGAGAAATATGGCGACGTCGTCAGGGTCGTTTGCTTTGGCGACTGGACTTGCGAGCTGTGCGGGGGCACCCACGTTGCCAGCACCGCCGACATCGGTCCGGCGGTGATCGTGTCGGAGTCGAGCATCGGCTCGGGGCTGCGGCGCATCGACATGGTCGTGGGGGAGGCCGCAGACGAGCTCATCTGGCACGAGCGCAAGCTGCTGTCCGAGCTCGCCCGGTCGTTCAACACTGGACCCGATCAGGTGGCTGAGCGAGTCGAGAACCTGCGGGCGCAAGTCAAAGAAACCGAGCGGCGTCTCAAGATCTTGTCCGAGCAGCTGCGGACAGTGAAGGTGAAGGGCGGTAATGGCCTCGCGGTCAAGAGTGGCAAGGTGCCGTTCGTGACCGAGACGGTGGACGCCGCCGGCCCCGACGAGCTAGCCGCCTACGCCGACCGCTACCTCGAGATGGTGAAGTCAGGCGTCGTAACCGTTGTGGCCGGAAACCAGTTTGTCATCAAGGTGTCCAAGGATCTGACGCCTGAATACGATGCTGCCCGCCTGGCGTTGCTGCTGGGCAAGGGCGGGGGCAGGCCCCACCTGGCGCGCGGAACCCTCAACGGCACTGCCGAAGAGGCGTTCAAGCGCCTCGAGCAGGCTCTGGGGGTCGTGCCCGAGTGAGCAAGTTCAAGTTCCTGCGCAAGCGCAGCGACTACTTCCGCCACTTCACGGTGCTCGACATCGGCACCGACCTCATCAAGGTGCTGGTCGTGCGCCGCGACGGGCTTGATGGCGAGGTCCTGGGCGTCGGCCGCGAGCCCCAGGCCCCGGCAGCCATGTCCGGAGGGGCGATCGCCGACCTCGAGTCCGTGATCCAGTCCTGCAACCGTGCGTTGGAGGCGGCCGAGGACATGGCGAAGACGGTGCCCGGGCAGGTCGTGGTCGGCATCGCGGGCGAGCTCATCAAGGGCTTTTCGTCGACCATCGCGTACCCGCGGGAGGATACGAAAGGCCGCGTGCGAGGTGGCGAGGTGTCGGCGATGCTGCAGATGGTCCAGCGGCGTGCGCTCCGCGAGGCCCAGCACCTCCTGGAGCTGGAGCGCAGCTACGGGCAGCTCGAGGCGCGGCTGGTCCACTCGGCGATCACCAACATCCGAGTCGACGGCTACCCGGTCACCAACCCGGTGGGCTTCACCGGTAGGAACCTCGAGATCACCGTCTTCAACACGTTCGCGCCGATGACCCACATCGATGCCATCGACACCGTGGTGCGCGAGCTCGACCTCGAGCTGGCGGCGGCGGTCGCGCAGCCCTATGCGCTGGCTCGTGCGTGCGCGAGCGAGGAGACGTGGGCGGAGGGCGGCATCTTCGTCGACATCGGCGGTGGCACGACCGATGTCGCCCTCGTTCGCGACGGAGGCGTTGAAGGCACGCGAATGTTCAACCTCGGCGGGCGGGCCTTCACTCGCCGGCTCGCCTTGGCTTTCGGACTCAGCTACGAGGAGGCCGAAGCGCGCAAGCTCCGCCATTCAGAAGGACTCCTGTCGGCGGAACAGCATCGCCAGGTATCCGAGCTCCTCAGCGCGGATGCCGAGGTGCTGCTGCAGGGCCTGGCGATCAGCCTGAAGGAGCTCTCGCGCGGCGAGAGGCTGCCCAACAACATCTATCTGTGCGGCGGCGGCAGCCTTCTGCCCGAGCTCACGCTCGAAATGGTCAAGAACAACTGGGCCGCCGGCCTGCCATTCCCGCGCGAGCCGCACATTCGCCACCTCGTGCCACCTGACGTACGCAACCTCACCGACTCCACCGGCCAGCTTTCGAGCCCGCAGGACATCGCGCCGATGGGCCTCGCAAACCATGCCTTGAGAACCGAGGCCGAGGACCGCGCCCGTATGAACACGGTCATGCGCCGGGTCCTAAGCGGTATAAAGGTATGAATCCCGCCTCGCCAGGAGACTTGTAAACGCCATGGCAACCAATCCCATATACGTCGAGACAGAGGAAGAGATCCCCGAGGTCGTCGAGCGACTGCGCCGTTATCGCGGCGACGACACGATGCTTGTGCTCCCGATGCGCTCGCGCATCGGGCAGAGCCGCTTCAACTTCCAGCTCCTACGCAACTACGCGGCTCGCATGGGCAAGCGGGTCACGGTGGTATGCGACGACCCCGCTGTCCAGAAGATGGCGGCAGAGAGTGGCTTCCCTGTTTATGGCGCCGTCGGACCGCTTGGCGAGGGCATCGCGTCGGAGCCGGAGGAGCCGCCGCCCCCGCGACGATGGTGGGAGCGCCGGCTGACGGCCCCGGTCACGCACGTCGGCGTGGCTGCGCCGACCAAGCTGCTGACCAGGGCCGCCACCGAGATCAGGCCCGGCCGTTTCGTGCTCTACGTGGCCGCGGCGGCCGTCCTGCTGGTCGGCCTCGCCGGCCTGGGCATCTTCGTGCCGACCGCCTCTGTCATCCTGGTCGCCCAGGCCCAGCCGTTCTCGCAGCGCGATTTCGAGGTCCAGGCACAACCGGGCAAGGGGTCGATCCACGTCCGCGTGAGCACGATCTCGCGTTCGGACTCACAGGGTTTCAAGACCACGGGTGTCAAGTCCGTGCCGCTGGCGCCGTCGCTCGGCCAGGTGGTTTACACCAACGACCTCAAAGGCGGCTTTGGCAGTGGCCCTGGCATCATCTTCAAGTACGGCCAGCGCCTGACCAACAGCAACGGCATCGTTTTCGCCCAGACCACTAGCGATCCGCGTTACGGAGGCGTCCTTGTGCCCTGGCAAGGGAGGGCGACCGCAAGCGTGCAAGCGGTCAACCCGGGCAGTGCCAGCAACGTCGGGGATCACACGATCACCGTCATCAACGATTGCTGTGGTCCATTCGACCCTAACAAGCTGCATGTCACCAACCCCCAGGCGACCGGGGGCGGTTCGGATCCTTCGTCGACCCCACAGATGACCGAGACCGACTTCGATGCCGCCCGTGCTCAGATGGAGCAGCAGCTGCACCAGGCGATTGCCCAGGTGCTCACGGCCGGCGTGCAGAAGGGCGAGAAGCTCAGCGAGAGCATCGTTTACAACGCGCCTCAGTTCAACACCGACCACCAGCCCAACGACACCGTGCCCAGCTTCAGCGGCACGATGACGGTGGTCGGCGAGGGCGACTACTACGTCGATTCCGACGTCAACAAAGCATTTCAGGACTACCTGGCCCAGCGCGTGCCCAACGATCAGCAGCTGCTGACCGAGAGTGGCATCCAGGTCACCTACCGGTTGCTCAGCGCGAGCAAAGGCGGGAACCTCACGTTCGTCGGCAGCGCCACCGCATACATCGCGTCGAAGCTCGACATCGACAAGGTGCGCGCGCAGATCGTCGGCCGGCCGGTGCAGGGGGCGAAGCTCTATCTGCAATCCCTGGGCGTCAAGTCGGTGGTGATCAAAGAGTCGCCTATGACGCTGCCCTTGATGCCGGTGCTCTCGAGCCGCATCGCGATTCACTATGTGGTCGAGTCGAACGCACCACCACCATCGACCAGCGCATCACCGAGCCCAGCGCCTACAGCGTCTCCCTAGCATTGCGAATCCTGGCCGTTGATCCTGGATCGAAGCGCGTCGGTCTGGCCCTGAGCGACCCGACCGAGACCATCGCGCAGCCGCTCGCCACCGTCCCTGCGGAACCGCTGAGCTCCCTCGCGGCCCGGCTCGCGGAGGTCGCACGATCCAGCGAGGCTGCGCGGGTCATCGTCGGGCTGCCGTTGCGCCTCGACGGCTCCCATGGTCCCGAGGCAGCAGCGGCACGCCGTCTCGCATCGGAGATCGAGCACGAATCCGGCCTGCCGGTGGAGCTCGTCGACGAGCGGCTGACAAGTGCGGCCGCCGAGCGCGCGCTCATCGCGGGCGGTGTCAGCCGCGAGGAGCGGAGAGCAGGTGTCGACCGGGTGGCGGCTACGATGTTGCTGCAGAGCCATCTCGAATGGCGGCGGAGACAGAAGCCTGGCTGAAGACGAAGCGCACCCACAGCATGTAACCCTCATCGACGAGGCCGGCCGCGAACGGCAGTTTCACCTTCACGACGCGTTCGACCACGAGGGCAGCGTTTACTACCTGGTCGAGAACGTAGACGACCCTTCGGAGGTGCTGCTGCTGCGCGAGTCAGCGCAAGGTCTCGAAACCGTCGAGGGAGAGGAGTTCCAGCGCGTGCTCGCGGCCCTCGAGGAGGACGCGGTCGAGTGAGAAAGCTCGTCTCGGTCCTCGTCGTCATCGCGCTGCTCGGCTTCGGAACCTCGCGCGGGCTCGACTGGTGGAACTACAACCTGAACACTCCGGTGTCGCCGGCGAGCCAGTCGGTCGTTTTTCACATCGACCAGGGCGAGCTCGCAAGCCAGATCAGCGATGACCTCTACACGCAGCGGCTCATTCGGGACCGCAACGCGTTCGATCTCTATGTCAGGCTCACGAACGCTGGGCCGAAATTCGAGGCCGGCACCTTTCTCCTCAACCGCAACATGAGCATGGTGCAGATCATCGACGCCCTCGAGCATGGGCGCCCCGACCAGGTCGTCGTGACGATCCCCGAAGGCTTCCCGCTCAAGTTCCAGGCTCAATACGTCGAGAAGTCGGGCATCGGGACTGCCGCCGACTACCTCGCCGCTGCCAAGGACCCTGCGCTTGCCTCCTCGTACGACTTCCTCGCGTCTCGACCTACCGCCGCCGATCCACCCCTCGAGGGCTACCTGTTCCCGGACACCTATAGCGTCGACAAGAGCGTCGGCGTGAAGGAGCTCATCAAAGCGCAGCTCGACCAGTTCGGTCACGTGTTCTCGCCCGACCTGCGGCAACAGGTCGCCCAGGCCACCGCGGCGCGTCCGGCGGAGACGGTGGAGGCGATCGTGATCCTCGCGTCGATGGTCGAACGCGAGGCCAACAAGGATTCAGATCGGGGCAATGTCTGCAGCGTCTACTACAACCGCCTGAAGATAGGCATGCCGCTTGGTGTCGACGGGACCCTTCTGTATGCCCTGGGGCGGCTCACGCCCGAGCCCACATACCCCGAGCTGCAGATGAACACGCCTTACAACACTCGCAAGCATGCGGGGCTGCCGCCGGGACCGATCAGCAATCCGGGCAAGGCGGCGCTGCTCGCCTGCATCAACCCGCCGCAGACCAAATTCCTTTACTACTTCACGGATCCGCAGGGCGGCACGCACTTCGAGACCAACCAGACCGACTTCTGCCGCGACCTGCAGAGTCACGGCATGAACTGCTGAACGTATTTTTACTCGGTAGGGGGATTTCCTATTCCGCCAGTCCCGCCATGCACAACGCGGCCTTCCAGGCGCTTGGCATGGACTGGTCCTACGAGCTGCTCGACATTCCCCACGAAGAGCTCGCTTCCGCAGTGCACCGTTTGCATGAAGACGATGCCGCCGGCGCGAACATCACCATCCCTTACAAGATCTCCGTCATCGACCATCTCGACGCAGTCGATCCCGAAGCGCTTCGCGCGCGCGCGGTCAACACGATTGCAAAGGTGGGCGGACGCCTGGTGGGGTCGAACACCGATGTCGCCGGCATCCAGGCCGCGATCGCAGACGTCGGCCTCGCGCCGCGCGGAGCCAATGTGGTCATCCTTGGCGCCGGTGGCTCGGCTCGTGCGGCGGCGGTGGCGCTCGATGGCGCGCACCTGACGTTCGTGGCCAGGCGACCGGGCGATGCCGACTTGCCCGGCCATGTCGTGGCGTGGGACGACCCTTCATGGTTGAAACAGGCACGCTCCGCCGACCTGTTGTTGAACGCAACTCCGATCGGCCGGCGCGATGAGATGCCGCTGCGGCCGAACGCACTCCCTCGCGAGGGCGCCGTCATCGACCTGGTCTACGTCAAGGGAGGCACGCCCCTCGTACGCAAAGCCCGCTCGCTGGGCGTTCCCACCGCTGATGGGTGGGGAATTCTTCTCGCGCAGGGCGCGCGCTCGTTCGAAACCTGGACCGGAAAGCCCGCGCCCCTGGAGGCCATGCGCCAAACTCTCCCGCAATGAACGTGCTGAGCGATGCCGGCAGCCCCCTCGTCGCGTTCATCTGGGCTGTGGTGGGCTTCGCCGGGGGTTGGCTCGTGCGCTGGGGATCGGTCAAGCTCGCGATTCTCGAAGAGCTCGAGCCGGGCCACAAGCGGTGGCAGGTCTGGGGACCACCGATCGTCTCGGCGCTGGTGTTCGCCGCCTTTGGCTTCGAGCTCGGGCTGGACTGGCTGCTGGTCGTGCGGAGCGTTTTTGCGCTGGTCCTCGTGCAGGTGATGTTTTTCGATTTCGAGCACAGACTGATCCTCGACCGCGTCATCTTCCCGTCAATGGGCCTTGCACTGGCGTATAGCGTCCTCACCAATCCACCAAATCAGTGGTGGTACGGGCTGGCGACAGGCATCGCGGCCGGCCTGCTGTTCGCGTTGCTCGCCCTGGCCGGCGCTCTCATCTTCAAGGCGGAGGCGCTCGGCTTCGGCGACGTCAAGTTCGCGACTTTCATGGGCCTTCTGCTCGGCCCTCTGCCGACCATTCAGGCGCTGTTCTACGGCGTGTTCATCGCCGGCGTGGTGTCGATCGTCATCATCATCTGGAGGCGCTCGATGAAAGGGACGATCGCATACGGCCCATACCTGGCGGCGGGCACGCTGATCGTCCTGTACCAAATGCGATAGCGTAGGCGCCGCAATGCCGGAGCTCCTGCCGGGAGAGAACCTCATCCTCAAGACCCACCAGCACTGGATCGTGCTGGTGAAAGCGGTCGTGATACCGGTCGTGCTGCTCATCATCGTCGCCGTGGTCGACTTCACGGTCAAGTCGGGCACCGGCATTCCGCATTTCCGCACCATCATCACGCTGGTGGCGGCCGCGATCGCGCTGCTCTGGCTGATCGTGGTGTGGATACGGTGGCAGTCGACCGCATACACACTGACCGATCAACGCATCAAGATCGAGACCGGCGTGTTCGGCCGCGCGTCGAAGATCATCCCCATCGACCGCATCCAGGACTGCACGACCAAGCAGACCGTGTTCGGGCGCATCCTCGGTTACGGGCGGGTCGAGGTCGACGCGGCCGGCGCGCAGGGTGCCGAGGTCCTCGACCACCTGCCTCAGCCGGGCACGTTTCGCGACGAGGTCTTCGTGCAGTCCGAGCGGCGGCGCGGAGGCGCTCCGAGCGCCCCGGCGCCGGCGAATCCAAGCGGCGTCTGAGCTCTGCCGCGAACACTGGCGCTCGTCGGCTTCATGGGCGCGGGAAAGACGGTCGTCGGCGCGCTCGTGGCGCAGCGCTCTCGATCCGTGTTCCACGACCTTGACATGATGATCGAGGACCACGCCGGCATGGCTATCTCCGACATATTCGCCACAGGAAGCGAGTCCGTGTTCAGGACCATCGAGGCAGAGCTCCTGCCCAAGGCCCTGGAGCCGGGCTGCGTGGTCGCGCTCGGTGGAGGCACGACGATCGACGACGAGAACTGGGCCTTGGTTCGTAGCCGGGCCG
>VBHB01000023.1 GCA_005880315.1 Chloroflexota bacterium
CGTCCTGGGCCAAAGCATTGGTGCGTAACTCCTCGGCGGTCCGCAGCGGACGGTCGCGTAGCAGCAGAGTGCACAGCAGACCCATCAGCCCTGAAACGATCGTGATCCAGAACAGGTCGCCGATCGAGAGGGCCAGCGCGTTGTTGGCGCCCGCGATCACCTTGGGAATCAGCGCCTGAGAGGGTCCAGGCAGGATCTGCTCGAGCAGAGCGCGACCGTTCCCGACGTTCTGCAGCGCACCCGACACCTTGACCAGCTGTGAGATCAGCGCTTGCGGCACCCCCTCCTCCCCCAGGTTCGTCGGGAGGCGGCTGGCGAAAGACGAGGAGAAGATGGTGCCGGCAGCGGCCAGCCCCACTGAGGCGCCAATCTGACGAAGAAAGGTGAGGGTGCTGGTCGCGACACCGAGCCGGGTCATCGGAACGGAGTTCTGGATCACGACCGTGAAGCCCGCCATCGCCGGACCGATGCCAAGACCGAGAACGAGCATCCATGCCCACAGCTCCCAATCGTTGACGCCGGCCGTGAGGTGCGTCATCAGAAAACCGCCGACCACCATCACCACGGCCCCACCCACCATCAGCCACTTGTAGCGACCGAGCCGGCTGATCAGAAGCCCCGTGCCGATGCTGCCCCCCATGAGTCCGACCAGCAGGGGCCATATGTAGTAGCCAGAGGCGGTGGCGCTGACGCCACGAACGGTCTGGTAGAAGCGCGGCATGAAGATCACCGCGGCGAACATCGCGATGCCGAAGGCAAAAACCGCGGCCATGCTGACCGCGTAATCCCGCTCCCGGAAGAGGTCGAGCGGAATTATCGGCTCCTTCGTCCGGGCCTCCGCGAACAGGAAGACGACCAGGATCACCAGGCCGACCACGATCAGCCCGCCGACGTCGGGATCGGTCCAGTTCGCCAGCTGGCCCGAGCTGTTCACGTTGCCCTTGTTGGTGAGGCCGAGCATGAACGGCACGACGCCCGCCGTGAAGAGGACGATGCCGAGATAGTCGAGGTCTCGGATCGAGGCCTGCCTGCGCCCCGCGCTGGGCAGCACCGTCGCCAGCACCACCAGCGACGCGACGCCGAAAGGCACGTTGACGTAAAAGACCCAGTGCCAGCTGATGTGGTCGGTGATCCAGCCGCCGATGAACGGACCGACGATGAAGCTCAGCGCGAAGACGCCGCCGAACAAACCCTGGAATCGCCCACGCTCGCGCGGGCTGTATAGGTCACCGATGATCGCCATGACAATCGGGAACAAGGCCCCGGCACCAAGTCCCTGGACGGCCCGGAATGCCACAAGCTCGTTCATGTTCTGCGAAGCCCCTGAGAGCCACGAGCCGAGCAGAAAAAGAGCGACGCCGATGATCAGCATCACTTTGCGGCCGAAGACGTCGGAGAACTTCCCGTAGATGGGCACGGTCACGGTCGACGACAAAAGGTATGCGCTGACCACCCAGGAATAGAGACTCGCGCCGTTGAGGTCGGTCACGATGCGGGGCAGAGCTGTCCCGACAACGGTCTGGTCGAGAGAGGCCAGGAACATGGTCAGCAGAATCGCCCCCAGGATGGCAAGCTTGGTTCGTGGCGGCAGCAACATGAGCGACGGCGCGCCTGCCGCCTGGACGCTTGCCGCAGGGCGGACGTCAGTGCCGGCCATGTTTCTCAGCGCCTGACGGTGGCTGCGGGCTCGACCTGGCAAAAAATTCCCGCGCCGCGAGCGCAATGAGGTCGACGCAGACTTCGATCGAGATCGCGGTGCTGTCGAGGACCATTTGGTAGTGACGCGGATCCTCCCACGCCCCTGCCCGGGGATAGAAGTGGGAAACGTAGGCGCGGCGCGCAAGATCTGCGTCCTGCTGCAGCCTGGTCGCGGTCTTGTAGTCAAGTCCTTCGTGCGCCATCGAGTTTCGACGCCGCGCTTCGACGGGGCCGTCGACGCGGACGTGAAAGACATCGGGCCGACCTTTCAAGACGAAGACGCCGGCCCTGCCGAGGATCACTGCTCCGCCGCGGTCCGCAAGTGTGCGGATGGCGACCTCGGTATGCGCAACATCTGGCGCAACGCCCAGCTCCTCCAGGGCCATCGGGACGCCGACGAACAGCCCGCTGTAGTTGAGCGCGCTGTTCAAAAGCCGCCCCACCCTGCTCCCGCTCTTCGTGTCGTCGGCAAGGGCTTCGACCAACGGCTCGTGGATCCTTTCCACGATGGCAGTTGGAATTGCCCGGTCCACGAAGGGCAGGTGCAGGCGTTGGGCAACGGCGGGTCCGATGAGGCTGCCCCCTGCACCGTAAGTGGCGGCGATGGTAACCGTGGCCATGCGGGCTACGGGCCGCCGTTCGCGCCGACCGGCTCTGGATCGGACAATCGATACCCACTCACTGGCACCAGACCGCGCACGCGCTCGCGGGCCTTGTCCGACGCCTCGGCCCGCGACGCCGCCCTCACGGCCGGCACACCGATCCGGACCTTGGCCGTGCCGGCCACCGGCGCGACGGACAACCCGTCTTTGGTCATGGCTTCGAGCACCGCGCGGTCGCCCGGCCGGCCGGGTTCGGGTTCCAGCATGAAGGCGAAGGCGTAGTCGACCGGGATCACGACCACAGGCTGCTCCCCGGTGCGATGGCCCAGAGGCTGGAACCGGCGGTCTTCGGCGGCGTCGAGCAACGCGTCGAGCTCGGCGGTCGATCGGCGGCCGGCAAAGCGAGACGCCAGTGAGTAAAGGACGGGAACCAGGACGAGGGTCAGCACCGTGCTGGTGAACAGGCCGCCGATCACGACGATCGCGAGCGGCCGGCTGATGAACGCGCCGCCGATGCCTCCTCCTCCGCCGAGAACCGCCAGCGGGACCAGAGCCAGCATGGTGGCGAACGCAGTCATCAGGATGGGCCGCAGGCGGTGACGTCCGCCCTCGATGATCGCGTCGTTCAGGTTGAGGCCGCGGTCGCGGTACTGCTCGACCAGGTCGAGGAAAACGATGGCGTTCGTGACCACGATGCCGGTGAGCATCAGGATCCCGATCAAGCCGGGTAGCGACAGGGATGTGTTGGTGACGAGCAGCGCGATGATCGCTCCGGTGGCTGCAAAGGGAATCGACACCAGCAGCACGAGCGGTTTCACCAGCGAGCGAAATGTCGCGACCATGATCAGGTAGACAAGCCCGATCGCCGCCAGCAGCGCTAGCGCAAATTGGGTCAGGACCGTCGAGAGCTGGGCGAACACGCCGCCAGTCGAGATCGACGCGCCGGTTGGAAGGGTGACGCCGTTCAGCGCGTTGGTGACGCCGGTCTGCACCGCGCGGGTGTCGTTGGCGGTGATGGTTCCCGTGATCGTGGCGTCGCGGTCGCCGTTGACCCGATTCACGGTTTGCGGACCTGTGACGAGCTGGATCGTGGCGAGCGTGGCCAGGGGCACGATCCCCTGCGCGGTCGGGATCGGCAGCTTCGCCAGTGCGTCCGCGGTGTCGGCAGTGCCCGGCGGCAGCTGGACACGGACCAGCATGGTGCCTTGCGGCAGGTTGGCCTGGGCCGCGACCTGGCCGTTGATCTGCTGCGCGACCAGGGCGGCGAGGCTCTGAATGTTCAGCCCGGACGTGGCCAGCTTGTCGGTCGGAGTCAGCTGATACTGCGGCTTCGAGATCGCCAGGTTCGTCTTGAGCTGGGCGAGGCCTTGAACCTTGCCGAGCGCTGTGAGCACCTGGTCGTTGGCGGCCTGCAGCGTGGTTTGATCAGGGGCCCGCACGTCGACCTGCATCTGGCTGCTGCTGGCGTTCGAGCTGTTCTGGGCCTGCCCCACCTGCACCTTGGCAGGACCCTGGTATGCATTGAGCGCGCGCTTCACACCCGAAAGCGCGCTGTCGTACTGCCCGTTTTGAATGAGCACGAGCACTGAGGCTTGAGTGGGATCCGCGGGTACCGTGCCGGGCGGGGCGAACGGATCGCTCTGTCCACCGACCGTCGCCTGGAATGAGTTGATGCCTTGCACGCCGGCGATGAGCGCCTCGACCTTCTGAGTTTCGGCGTCAGTCTGCGGAAGCGTTGAATTCTCCGGCATGGTGATGCTGATCGGGAACGTCGGGCTCGAGGATTGGTCCAGCAGGTTGATCCGCAAGAGAGGGATCAACGCCATCGAGGCGGCAAAAAACGCAGCCGCCGCGCCGAGCGTCAAGAGGCGATGACCGGTGGCCCACTGAATCACCGGCACGTAGACGCGCTGCGTCCAGTTGTACTTCAGCCGGCGCTCCACTCCCTGGGCACGCACCGCGGGCAGGAGCCGAGAGGCGAGCAGCGGCACTACCGTCACCGCGACGACGAGCGAGGCCAGCAGTGCGACAACCACCGTGAGCGCAAAGGGGCGGAAGAAGCTGCCCGCGATGCCTGTGAGAAACGCGATCGGCAGGAAGACGGCGACGGTGGTCAGCGTCGACGACGCGACCGCGGTGATGATCTCGCGCGCTCCGGTGTAGGCGGCCACGAGTGGACGCTCGCCTTCCGTGACGTGGCGGCTGATGTTCTCGAGCACGACGATGGAGTCGTCCACAACGCGCCCGATGGCGACCATCATCCCGCCCAGGGTGAGGATGTTGAGCGTTATCCCCTGCCACCACAAAACGATCAGCGCGACGAGCAGCGACAGAGGAATCGAGATCGCCGCGACCACCGTCGCACGCGCGCTGCGCAAAAAGACAAAGATGACCAGCACGGCGAAGACAGCGCCGAGCAAGCCCTCGCGAAGGATGTCGCTGATCGCTTGCGTGATCGGCGTGGCCTGGTCCTGGATCGAATCGAAATGCACGCCGTTGCCGACGGATTTTTCGATTCCCGGGATTGCCTTCCACACCTCGTTGGCCACCGTCACGGTGTTCGTGTTCGGACCCTTGACGATGCGCAGGCCGATGCTGAGCTTGCCGTTGGTGCGCGTGATCGTGTCGGCCGGAACGGACACGACCGCCACCGTGCCCAGCTGATCGATCCTCACCGGTGCCGCCGGGCGTCCACCGGCGGAAACCTGCGGCGTCACGGTGATCTTCCCGATCTGGTCGGTGCTCGTCAGCGATCCGGATATCTGCAGGGGGATGGTGGCGGATCCCTGCCTCAAAGAACCGACCGACTGGACGATGCTGGCCTGCTGCAGGGCCGCGGCCACCTGAGCGAGGGTCACGCCGTGGGCGGCGAGCTTGGCCGGATCGAGAGTGACGTCCACCTCGTCGGTCGGAGCGCCGGTCAGGACCACTGAGGAAACGCCGGCCAAACCCTTCAGCTTCGGCAAGGCCTCCGCGCGCAGCTGACCCGCGAGGTCGCCCAGGGGTTCATTCGCGGAGACCGCGTACTCGAGGATGGGCAGGCTGTTGGTCGAAAACGTCTGGACCGTCGACGAAAGCGCCTGAGCCGGCAGCAGCGGACGGATCCTCGCCAGCGCGCTGCTCACATCCTGCTCGGCCGACTTGAGGTCGACGCCGTCCCTGAACAGCACGATCACAAGCGACGCGCCCTGGCTCGACGTCGACTGCACCGTGTCAGCGCCCGCGACTCCCTGCATGGCATTGGCCACTGGCACGCCCACCTGGCCGTCGACGACTTCAGGCGAAGCGCCGGGGTACGGAGTGATCACGATGACCGCGGGCACCGAGATGTCGGGCAGAAGGTCCTGCTGCACCTGGGTCGCCGCGAAGATCCCGGCTCCGAAAAGCAGGACCACCCCAAGGAGGACGACGACACCGAGTCGAAGTGAGAGGCGGGTTACAAAGGCCACTCGAGTCGGCCTGGTTCAGAGTGGACCTTCACGTGATTGAGCGCCTCACTATAGGACGGCGCCCCGCCCGCGACGATGTCCTGAGGTGACGACATTTCGACGACGCCTGAGCCGGCGTGGCGGGGCGCCGGCTACGACCCGATTGCGGAGGCGCTAAAAGATCGGCAACCTATCCATTCCCCTTTCGATCAGTGCGCCTGCGCAAAGGGGCGCGCGTCGGCCACCATGAGTGCAGCGGCGTCCTAGTCGCGCGCTGCCGCCGTCTCCATCGCTCCGACACCGACCAGGAGAAGCCACGCGCCGGTCACCATGAAGATGAAGGACGACATCATCCCCAGTCCCACGACGTAGAGACCCCAGGCGTTGCCGAAGAACAGCACGATTGCGCCGGCCTCCTCCAGGAGCAGACAGGCAAAGCTGCCGATGGTCCGCCACAGCACCCCGCGGTCCGCACTCTGCATGGCCTGCCGGATGCTCGTGTACAGGATGAATTCGACCACCGTGAGCACGGCGATCAGCTCGAGCGCCACCGGCCGCAGGTCCTGACCACCCATGAGGACGAGCGCGCTGCGGATGAAGACCGCGGTGAAGCCGGTCAGGATGGTCCGAGCGCGATGTCGATGGACCGCGTTCCCGATGATCTCCGGGAGGTGGAGGGTCATGGCCACGAACACGAGCCCCGTCAGCGCTGCCGAGCCACCGCCGACCATCACGAAGTAGTCGTGCCAGGAGGTGATCACTGACATCTAGGGGCTGCTCGATGCCCCAGCTTCAGCTCGACCGCGTTTTGAGCGCGCTCGGCAAGCTCGGTCCTGGCCATCAGGGCCGAACGGTACTCCTACCTCCTTCGGTGCGGCGCGGTAGATTTCCAGCCGTGAAGGCAAGTCCGTTCAATCAGAAGACGATCGCCGAGTTCCACGAGAAGCGAGGACGCGGGGTCGGGATGTGGGGCGACAACCTGCTGCTGCTCACAGCGAGAGGCGCCAGGAGCGGAGAGCTGATCACGACTCCGCTGGTGTGTGGCCAGGAGGGCGACAACTACATCGTCGTCGCATCCAAAGGTGGTGCCCCAAAGCACCCAACATGGTTCGGCAACATCAAGGCCAACCCTGACGTCGAGGTCGAGGTCGTGACCGACGGCGGAACTGAGAAGTTCAAGGCACGTGCTCGGGTCGTTGAGACGCGCGTGGAGCGCGACCGGCTATACACAGAGATGATCAGGATCTGGCCGTCGTTTGCCGACTACGAGAAGCGGACGGACCGCCTGATTCCCGTCGTTATTCTGGAACGTCGCTCAGGGCTTAGCCGATAGGTCTTCCCGGGATTCCAACATCCATCGCGACCACGCCCGGCGCCCCACCGCTGGTGGGAAAAGCGGCGAAGTTCGAGATGAAGATCGTCTTGCGATCGCCGAGCCCGGTCCCGAACGCGATATCGGAAGGAAAGCTCAGCGGATCGCCCGCGGCCAGGACCTGGACATGACCGCCACGGTCGAGCCGGTCGATCTGGCCCTTGGAGTTGGCCGCGACGTAAAGATTGTCGGCGTTGTCCATGCTCACCCCATCGGCGCCCCACAGGTCGCAATTCGGACCGCTGAAGACGCTCGCGGGGCCCGCGCTGCCGTCAGGGTTGGTCGGAATGCGGATGATCTCGCCGAAATCGGTGTTCGCCACCAGCATGTCGCCGTGCTTGTTGAACGCGATTCCATTCGCGCCCAACGGACCAAACGACGGCACCGCAGGATGCACGAGGCCGCAGGGTCCGGCCGCTGTCGTGCCCTTCAACAGCGCGCTGCCGGACCACATCGTGAAAGCGCCATTCTTGTCCAGCCGCCAGATCGCACCGCCGCCCGAGTCCGATACATAGAGGTTGCCGCGGTGGTCGAAGGCCAGCCCGTTCCACAGGCCCCCCGGTCCGCTTGCGACTTGAAACGCCGATCCTCCGCCGGCCGGCACCTTCC
>VBHB01000249.1 GCA_005880315.1 Chloroflexota bacterium
CAAGGACGCGCATGCGACGCTCGATTTGCTGGCCGAGCTGGGCTTTCGCGTCGAGTTCGTCTACAACAAACACCGCGCGATGTGGACGCTGGATGGAGTGGTGACGGTGACGCTCGACTCGCTCGACTTCGGTTCGTTCGTCGAGCTCGAAGGTCCCCTCGAGGTGCTGCCCGAGCAGGCGCGAAGCCTCGGCTTCGACGTCAAGAAGGCGCTGAAGGACAGCTACTCCGTGCTGGCACGAAAACACCTGGCGGCAGCGCGTAAGAAGACGGCCTGAGAACATCGCGTCGATGACTCCCGCCATCGAGGTCCGCGATCTCGTCAAGCGCTACAAGAAAGGAAAGGTCAACGCGGTCGACGGCGTGAGCTTCGACGTGGAGCCGGGCGAGTTCTTCGCCCTGCTGGGTCCGAACGGCGCCGGCAAGACCACGACGATCTCGATCCTCACCACCACGCTGTCCCCCACCTCGGGCAGCGTCCGCATCGCCGGGTACGACATCCGCCGCGAGGCGAGCGCAGTGCGCAGCGAGGTGGGGATCATCTTTCAGAACCCGTCGCTGGACATGAACCTGACCGGCGAGGAGAACGTTCGCTTCCACGCCGTCCTCTACGGCCTCTACCCGTACCGCGCGCTGTACCGTCTGATGCCTTCCGCGTATCGCCACCAGGTCGGAGAGCTGGCCGAGATGGTGGGCCTCGGCGCCGATGTCTTCAAGCCGGTGAAGCGCCTGTCGGGGGGCATGCGCCGAAAGCTCGAGATCATCCGAGGGCTGATGCATCACCCGCGAGTCCTGTTCCTCGACGAGCCGACAAGCGGCCTCGACGTCGCCAGCCGCCGCACGTTGTGGCAGTACATCGAAGAGCTGCGCCGGCGTCACGAGCTGACGATCTGCCTCACCACGCATCAGCTCATCGAGGCCGAGGAAGCCAACCGGATCTGCATCCTCGACCACGGCCGGGTCGTCGCCCTCGGCTCGCCGCGTGACGTCAAGGCACAGTTGGTCCACGAGCGGCTCCTCATCGACGCCGACGACCGTGCGGCGCTGCGCCGTCGCCTGCACGAGCTTCACGTGCCCTTTGAGGAGGATGGACATTTCGTGGTCAGCCTCGACGGCCGCAGCGCTTACGAGATCGTGCACGCCATTGCGGAGCCGCTGACGATGCTGCGGACGGAGTCGCCTTCGCTGGAGGACGCCTACCTTCGGATCCTGGCTGCCGACGATGCATGAGCTGAACGTCGTCACGGCGCTGGCAGGGCGGGACATGCTGAAGTTCTTCCGCGACCCGGGCCGCATGATCACAGCGGTCACCTTTCCGTTTTTCATGATCTTTCTGCTCGGCGGCACGCTGCAGCTGAACCTCGGGCCCGCGGCCGGCTTCAACTTCATCGGCTTCACGTTCACGGGCTTTCTCGGCATGACGCTCTTCCAGTCCACCGCGCAGGGCCTGACGTCGTTGATGGACGACCGCCAGAACGATTTCGCGCAGGAGATATTCGTCTCGCCGGTGCTGACGGCGACCGCTCTTGGACTGCTCGTGCCGGTGGCATTGCTGTCGTGCTTCATGGGCGGCGCCTTCGGCCTGCTGCTGCTGAACGCGATGAGCGACTCACGCGCGTCGAACCAGATCTTCAACTTCGTCTTCCTGCCCCAGTATTTCCTGGCCGGGTTGATCGCCCCGATCAATCACCTGCCGTGGTACCTCGAAGCCCTTTCCCTCCTGTCGCCGATGCGTTACGTGATCGACCTGGCGCGGGGGGTCGTGTTCGCCGGCTCGCGAGACTACGCGCGAGTGGTGCTGTTGAGCCCCCTGACAAACACCGCGGTATTGGCGCTGATGTTCGCGGCGTTCATGGTCCTGGGCACGACGTTGTTCGTCCGGCGGGAGACGAATCGGTGATGGGGCGGGGACGAGACTGGGAAGGGGGAGTTTGGGTGGGCCCGGAGGCCTTGGGTTCGCTGCAGTAGTTGGCGCGTGAGCTGACTGCGAAGAGGGTGGTTGGGTGGGCCTGGAGGCCGTGGGTTGGGTGCAGAAATTATTTCGCAAATTGATCTTGAATTTCGCCTGTTAAGGCCCTTTCGCGAACGTCTGTTTGGTATAATTTCTCGTGTGGAATATGGCGGCGTCAGCCTCAAGAATCAGGAGCTTGCCAGGGCCCTCCAGAATGAGATCTGTGAAGGCTCGGCACAGGTCCACGCGACCATGGCCAAGGTCGCCAAGGCGTGCGCCAAGTTCGACGAGATCGGCGGCTGGTGCGATGCCGGCATCCGCTCCTTCCCGCACTGGCTGACCATCAACGCCGGCTTCAACGAGCACACCGGCGGCGAGCTGCTGCGGGTAGGCCAGGCCTTGAATTCGCTGCCCAGCATCGATGCCGCATTCGCCGCCGGGCAGCTCTCCTTTGACAAGGTCCGCCAGGTGACCACGGTGGCGACCCCGGCGACCGAGCACATCATGCTCGAGATCGCCCAGGGCGCCTCCGGGCAGCAGCTGGGGCGGATCTGCAAGTCGATGCGCCGGATTGCCGAGGCCAACGCGCCCAAGCAGGCCGACAAGCGCCTTCGCTTGCGCGGGCTGTGGACGCACTGGGACGACGACGGCATGCTCGAGCTAAAAGCCAAGCTCACGCCCGAGGATGCCGCCGTGGTGCAGGCGGCGCTGCAATCGATCACCGGCTCGAAGCCGGTGCCAGAGGCTGCCGATGACGGCGTCAAAGACCCTGCCGACGACCGCTGGGCGGCGCGCCGGTCGGATGCACTGGTGGCGATGTGCGAGAACTTGCTCGCCACAGGCGCCGATGGTCTGGTCAAGTCGGGTGCGGCAACCCAGGTGGTGGTTCATGTCGACGTCGGCGTGCTCACCGGCGAGTCGAGCGAGGGGCGCTGCTACGTCGAAGGCGGCTCTCCGCTTTCTGCGGGAGCGGCGCGCAGGCTCGGCTGCGACGCCGAGGTGGTGGCGGTGACC
>VBHB01000024.1 GCA_005880315.1 Chloroflexota bacterium
GGAGCCTCTGGCCAAGCGCATGGGTAAGGACGACCGTCGTGGCTATCCTCGGCGGCTGGCCGATGCGTTGGTCGAGTTCTCGATGAATGCGCTGGACCCCTCCCAGCTTCAGGTCACCACTTCACTCGAGACGCTTCTCGGTCTCACCGGCGCCCCGGCGGCGGAGATGGAGTTCTCGCTACCGATCTCTTCGAAGGCGGTGGAGAGATTGGCCTGCGACAGCTCGGTCACCCGCATCCTTTTGGGCTCGGACTCCACGGTGATCGATGTCGGTCGCGCCAAGCGGACCGTGTCGGGTCCTGCGCGCAGAGCGCTGGAAGCCCGCGACGGACACTGCAGATGGCCGGGCTGCGATCGGCATGCGAAACGGAGCGCCGCGCATCACCTCGTCCACTGGATCCATGGCGGGTCGACCGATCTCTCCAACCTGATCCTTTTATGTCATCGACATCACTGGATGGTGCACGAGGGTGGCTGGCAGCTGGTGCGGAGCGATGACGGCCGCATGCTTACGATCCCGCCCGCCACCGAGTTCCAGCGGCTCGCGCGCGGACCTGATTAATTAGCGGCTGGTCTGGAAGGTACCCACAAGAGCGAGCAGGATCGATCCGAGTGCGAACAGCGCGTACAGGCCGGAGAGGATCGCCGCGACGAGCCCGCAGATCCAGCCCGCCTGGGCGAGGCCGTATCCGCCCATCGCTCCGTAACTGTTCCTGATCCGACCCAGGGCAATCCGGCCTAGGACGACCGCGGTGATGCCCAGGGCCAGGCCGGGTACTCCGTAACAGCAGATGCCCGGGAACGCGGCGATGCCGAGCACGAGCGAAGTGATCGCCATGCCTTCGGTGGGCCGCTGCTCGGGATAGCCGTACCCATACGGCGGGAGCCCGGGCGGCGGGTATGGAGGCGGGGGAGGGGGCGGATTGAACTGCTGCGCGATGGTGCCCGCTTAGTGGGGGCCGAAGAACCCCGAGATCACCGCGATGATTAGGCCGAAGAAGACGACGAAAAGAAGGGCGCTGACGGCCAGGTGGACGTAGGAGATGATCAGGCCCGCCAGCGCAAAACCGCCACCGGCCTCACCGGTCCTGCGGATCTGGGCGCGGGCCATGTGGCCCGTGACGATCGAGACGATGATCAGCGTGATGCCGCCGACTCCGACGAGGTGGCCGAACGGGGCGGCAAGGGCGGTGATGAAGCTCACCAGGGCGAGGGTGTTGGTCTGGCCGGGCCCCACGATCGAACCCGGAGGCGGCATTCCCGGCGTTCCCATGGGCACCGAAGTCGAGGGAGCGGTCTGCTGGCCCGTGATCTGCGTCGGGTTGGGGGCAGGCTGCTGAGGTGCCGGCGGAGGCGGAATCTGGGTCGACAAATCCGGTCCAGTCTAACCTTGATCCAGTGGCGATCACCCAGGAAGAGACGGTAAAGCGGAGGCTGAAAGCCGTCCCGGAAGGGCCCGGCGTTTACCTGTTCCGCGACAACCGGGCGCAGGTCATCTACGTAGGCAAAGCGCTGCGGCTGCGCGACCGGCTACGCCAGTACTTCACAACCGGTTATGGAGAGACCGCCCGCGTCGCCGAGCTCGTCCGCAAGATCTACGACTTCGAGTTCGTCACGACGGCGAACGAGGTCGAGGCGCTGGTGCTCGAGTGCAACCTCATCAAGAACTATCGCCCTCGATTCAACATCCGCCTCAAGGACGACAAGAACTACCTGTACCTGAAGCTGCCGGTCACCGAGGAGTTCCCGCGCGTCCACTACTCGCGGCGTGTGCAGAAAGACGGGGCGTTGTACTTCGGGCCCTACACCTCGGCGCAGTCCCTACGCGGCACGGTGAAGTCGATCCGCCAGCTCCTCCCGTTCCGGACTTGCTCCGACGAGATCTTCAGGCAGGGCAAGGTCTGTCTCGACTTCCACATCAAGCGGTGCCCGGGGCCCTGTGAAAGGCGCATCAGCAGCGAGGACTACAAGGCGCGCATCCACGAGGTGGCGTTGTTCATGGAAGGGCGGTCCGACGTGCTCGTCCACGAGCTGAAGGACCGCATGGACTCATCGGCCGGCCGGCTCGATTTCGAGAACGCGGCCCGCTACCGCGACCAGCTCCAGTCCATCGAACGGATCGCGGATCGCCAGAAGGTGCTGACCCGCGGGCGCGACGACCACGACCTCGTCGCTTACGCGCGCAGCGGCGGCGAGGTGTTCGTCGAGGTCGCGTACGTGCGCCAGGGCAAGATGGTCGGGCACGACGGGCACGCGCTCGACGGCGCCGCCGACGCGCTGGAGAGTGAGCTGCTGCGCGGTTTCCTGCTGCAGTACTACGCCAGCGCCACTCACATCCCTCGCTCGATCATCCTTCCCGGGCCGGTGGAGGAGCCTGACCTCCTCACGGGCTGGCTGGCCGAAAAACGAAGTGGACCCGTCACGATCGAGGTGCCTCAGCGCGGCCGGAAGCGCGCGCTGGTGACCCAGCTCGCCGAGACCGCGGCACAAGAGCTCGAGCAGCTGCGCATCCAGGCCGACTACGACCGCAGCCGCACCGAGCCGATGCTGGCCGCGCTCGCCGAGGCGTTGGACCTCGAGAGCCCGCCCAAGCGCATCGAGTGTTACGACATCTCCAACATCCAGGGCGATTCGGCCGTCGGCGCGATGGTCGTGTTCGAAGACGGCCGCCCGCGCAACGATCACTACCGTCATTTCCGGATCAAGTTCACTCCCGGTCCCAACGACTTCGCCATGCTGCAGGAGGTCCTCCGTCGCAGGCTCGAGCGGCTCGAGTCTGCGCAGCGCCGCGAGGACGCGGAGGTGGTCGGCGACCGCTCGTTCACGAGCCGGCCCGACTTGATCCTGATCGACGGCGGCAAGGGACAGCTCAGCGCCGCGCTGGAGGTGCTGGAGTCGGCCGGCTACGCCGACATCCCGACCTTTGCGCTGGCCAAGGAGCGCGAAGAGATATTCGCGCCCAACCGCTCCGAGCCCATCGTCCAGGAGAGGAACTCACCGGGGATGTTCCTCGTCCAGCGAATCCGAGACGAGGCGCATCGGTTCGCGATCACGCACCACCGCAAGGTGCGCGCTCGCAAGGCCCTTACGTCGCCCCTCGATTCGGTGGAGGGCATTGGACCCGCACGCAAGCGCGCGCTGCTGCGACACTTCGGATCGGTGCAGGCCATTCGCGAAGCGGCGGTCGAGGACATCGTTGCGCTGGGCGTCCCCGAACGCCTGGCGAAGCGCCTCAAAGAAACGCTTTGACCCTGGTGATAGTCGGTGGCACCACCGAGCCCCAGCTCGAAGAGGCGGTGGGCGTGTTCGTCGACTGTGGGTTCCAGCTCGCGCGCTGGCTGTCGCCGTGGGAGGACGCGGACGGTGTGCTCGCGCTGCGTGGCGACAGCGCCGTGCTTCTAAAGGACGCGGACGCGCAGGGAATTCGTTATGTCCTGGTCCATGTGGGTTCAGACGACGGCAAGAGCGGCGGGAGCCACGAACGCGCGCACCACCGCGTCGACATCGCCCAGCTCCGTGAGCTTGCCCAGCAGCTGAAGTCCCGCGAGCGGATGCTCATCACATGCCTGGCCTTCGGCTACAAACGCGGCATCCCTGACGGCGCCGCATGGGTGGTCGACGTGCGCCTGCTGGACAACCCCTACTGGGTGGATGAGCTTCGGCCTCTCGATGGGCGCGACGCGCGCGTGCGCGACTATGTGCTCAATCAGGCCGCGGCGCGTGACCTGCTGGACAACCTCGAGCGCACATTGAAGAATGCGCTGCCCCATTACCGCCAGCGCGGCCGCTCGCAGCTGATCGTCGCGTTCGGCTGCACGGGCGGCCGTCACCGCTCTGTAGTGATGGCGAGCGAGATGGCGGATCGGCTGAAGCACATCGAGGGTGTCGACGTCGAGTTCACCGCTCGGGACATCGACGTCTAATTGACGCGCGCTCTTGTCATCGGCGGGGCCGGGTTCGTCGGCACCGCTGCATGCAAGGAGCTCATGCGGCGCGGAGTGGAAACGATCGCAGCCGGTCGGACGGAGCGGCCGTATGGCACGTTCACGAGCTACGTCGCGTTCGATCGCACCGACGAGGACGAGCTTCGCCGCACCCTCGACATGGTGCAGCCCGACGTGCTGCTCGACCTCGCCTGCTATCTACCCGACGAGGTGGCGGCGGTGGCGCGCACGTTCAAAGGCCAGCGATACATCTTCATCTCCACCGGCGTCTATCCGCACCTTCATGGCAGGCCAGCGCGCGAGGAAGATTTCGTCCCACTCGAAGGTGAACCTCCAGGTTCGCTCGATTACTTCGATGGCAAGCGGTGGTGCGAGACGCTCCTCGCGCGCACGCGCGACTTTCCTTGGACCGTGATCCGCCCGCCCGCGATATTCGGAGCCGCGGATCGCACGTTGCGGATCGCCGCTTACATCCAGCGCATCGCGGATGGCGGGCCGGTCCTGGTGCCGGTCGAGTCATATCAGCGTCAGGCCGGCCTGGCGTGGGTCAAGGACGTCGGGTTTGCATGCGCCCTGGCAAGCGACCTCCGGAAGGACACCAATCGCAAGGCGTACAACGTCGCTTTCGAGGGCAAGAGCCTGCAGGACTTGCTCGAAGGGATCGCGCGTGCTCTTGGGGTGCCGGCCAGAATCCACCCGATCCCCTTCGCCGATCTGCCGCCGGACGCCAGCCCGTACGGGCCTGACCCCCGGCGTCCCGCCGGCTACGTGCTGGATCGCATCCGTCACGAGCTGGGTTTCGAGCCCTCCGCGCTCGAGGATGCGCTGGCGGAAACGCTGGCCTGGTATCGCGTGGCCCGGCCATCCCATCCGGGCTACGCCAACCGCGCGAAGGAGCTGGCGCTGGCCGGGGCGGCATAGTTACACCCGGCCCGTATGCTCCTGACGTGACGATGAGGCGCGCGGCGCCGTATGTGGTGGCGCTGGCCGGCGCGGTGGCGGTCACGGCGGCAATCGGCTTGGTGTCGACGCGGTTCCAGGTCCCGGGCCTCAGCGCGCTTTACCTGCTGCTGGTCCTCTGGCTCGGTGCGACCTGGGGGAGGGGGCCCGCGGTGGCCGGAAGCGTGGCCGCCTTCCTTCTTTATGACTACTTCTTCGTCCCGCCTGTGGGTACGTTCACGGTTCGCGGCCCGAGCGAGCTGCTGGAGCTCATCGTCCTGCTGGCGGTTGCGCTCGTCACCGGGCAGCTGGCGGGATCGCTGCGACGCACGCAAAGCGAGGCGGAAGCCCTGGCGGCTGACGAGCGCGCGATGTACGAGCTCGCCACCGCGGCGCTTCGCTCACCGGAGGTGACGGTGGCGCTCGGACTCCTCGCTAAGCGTGCTGTTCGGCTCGAGGGCGTGAGCCGTTTCGCGCTCATGGCGATGGATTCGGGCCACGCCGTCGCCCTTGCCGGCGGCGAGCTGACCGCTGACGAGCTTCGCCAGGCCGCGTGGGCGTTCGACAACGGGCGATCGGTTGGGGCGGCCATCTCCAACGGGTCGGTGCGCATCATGCGCACGCGCCCGGAGGCCGCCGAGCCGGCGTACCTGCCGCTCGCGAGCGGCGTGGCGCTGATCAAGGTCGAGCATGGCCATCCGGACGACTCGGGCCTTCGGATGCTCGGCGCGCTGGTCGGACTGGCCGGGCTGCTGCTCGACCGCCGCCGCGCAGTGCTCGAAGCAGAGCGAGCACGAGGCTTCGAAGCCTCCGACCGGCTCAAGGCCGCGATTCTCTCGTCGCTCTCTCATGAGCTCAAGAGCCCGATCGCCTCGCTGCGCGCGGGGCTAACCGCGCTCACCGCGCCGCAGGCCGGGCTGCAGCCCGACCAGCGAGAGCTGCTCTTGGACCTCGACGGCCAGGCCAACCGTCTCGACCGGCTGGTCGGCGACATGCTGGACCTCTCGCGCCTGGAGGCGGGAGTGGAGCTCGACCGCGAGCCGCATCGTTTCGCCGACCTGGTGGGTAGCGCGCTCCACCAGCTGCGGCCCGACCTCAAAAGTCGTGAGGTCACGGTCGACGTCGCCGACGACCTGCCACCGGTGGAGGTCGACGAGCTCCAGGTCGGCCGCGTGCTGGCCAACCTCCTCGAGAACGCGAACGAGTGGGCGCCCGCCGGCGGGAAGATCGCTGTCGGCGCGGGCGCCGGCGACGGAATGCTGACGGCGTGGGTCGAGAACGACGGACCCGCCATAGCGCCCACCGACCTGGAAAGAGTGTTCGACACGTTCTGGACCCGCCGCGCGCGCGGCAGCGGGCTCGGCCTGGCGATCTGCAAGCGCGTGGTCGAGGCCCATGGCGGAACCATCCGCGCCGAGAACCGCAGGCGCGGCCCGCGCTTCACCTTCACGCTCCCGCTCGCCCGCGTCCCCGCCACCCGATGAGCGGAAGGGTGCTCGTGGTCGACGACGAGGTCGAGATGCAGCGCGCTTTGAAGACCGGCCTTCGGTATCACGACTTCGATGTGCATGCGGTCGGCACCGGTGAAGAGGCCGTGCGCGAGACGGCAGCGTGGCGGCCTGACGTCATCCTGCTCGACCTCGGCCTACCGGGCATGGATGGATTTGCCACCCTTCGTGCGCTCCGACCGACGACGCGCGCCGGCGTGATCGTGGTCAGCGTGATGCCGGGTGAGAAGGACAAGGTGCGCGCGCTCGACGCCGGCGCCGACGACTACGTCGTCAAGCCGTTCGGCACCGATGAGCTGGTGGCGCGCATCAAAGCGGTGTTGCGCCGGCAGGCGGACGTGTCGGCGGGCGAGCCGGTCGTTCGCACCGGTGACCTCGAAATCGATCTTGCGCGCAGGTCGGTCACCGCCGGCGGTCGCGCTGTGAAGCTGACGCCCACCGAGTACGAGCTGCTGCGCTACCTCGCACTGCACGCCGGCAAGCCGGTCACGCACACGACGCTGCTAAGACAGGTGTGGGGCGAATACGCGGTCGGCGACAAGTACAACACCCGGTACGTCGTCGCCCAGATCCGAAAGAAGCTCGGGGACGATCCCACCAACCCGCGCTACATCGTCAACGAGCCAGGGGTCGGCTACCGCCTGCAAGCCTGAGGGCAGCCAACCGAATGGATCGAGGACTGAAATTTGCGAGGTGAACTGCACCTGCCACACCCCACCTGGCCGCGGTCGCTAGCGCGACCGGGGCCTTCCTCCCCGCATGGCGGGGAGGTGAATCTTCTCCGAGTCCTGAGTTAACCGGCCCGCTCCCAGGTGAGCGTTCGATGCACCTGGGTGTCGTCGGCTGCCGTCGTGGTCAGCCGGATGACCAGCTTGCCCTCCTCCACTCTCATATTTCGCATCATGGTCGCGCCCACGTGGTCTGGGGAGAGCGCGCCGACCAGGCGCGTATGCACATCGCCGCTCTGCTCGTCCACCCGATAAGTGCCGAAATAGGCGTCGTAGCCTCCGATTGCGGTGGTGTTGTTCTGCCTGGTGGACGTCGGCGTGGCGACCGCAATGCTGCGGTCGCGCTTCATGAACTGGGCCGCGAAGTTGCCCGCCCCGTCGAAGAAGAGCAGAGCCAGGGGGTCAGAGCCCAGGGTGGGTTCGTCGACCGGTTCGTCAGAAGCATCCCGATCGATGCGCGAAAGCAGGCGCCACGTCCCGATCAGGTCACGAGCCAGGCCGGCCACGACATTGAGGGTAAACCCAGGCGCATCCCGATCCCTGAGTTTTCGGGGCGCGGGGAGGTCGGCTTACTGCTCCAAGTGGCTTCGGTTCAGCAGATAGGCCGCGATCAGTGCGACCACGACGATGCCGGGCGACCAGCCCAGGCCCGGGCCGAACGGGTCGTATGAAGACAGGTCGACGCCGACCGCGAATCCGCTGACGGCGGCGAAGACCAGGACGATCAACCCCCCGCGCACGTTGCCGTGCCGTCTCCAGTAGAGGTCCCAGCCCACGCGCCACGTCCGCCGGTGTCGCACGTGGCGCGGAGGCGCCGATGCCGCGTGCGCCGCGAGGCGCCTTCCGTGCTTGAACCGCGCGGTCTGCGGCAG
>VBHB01000248.1 GCA_005880315.1 Chloroflexota bacterium
CAAGGCATTGCGGCGGGAGATCGTTCACAACCAGTGACGGTCGTGCATCTTGCGGGAACGCTCGGGGCGGCCTTGGTATCATCCGGCCCGCGTTCCGGGTTAGCTCAGCGGTAGAGCAGGCGGCTGTTAACCGCAAGGTCACTGGTTCGAATCCAGTACCCGGAGCCAACGTCCGGCGGACGGTTCCGCGGGATGGCGGGGCGGAGCACACCAGGCCCTGGCCCGGGCTGGTAGCGTACGCATGTTCCCCTCAGTCACCTGGTGAGGATCGCCCATGTGGGAGAGCAACAACCTCGACGGCCCGGCGGGCGAGGAGCCCGACGGGCCCGATCGCGCCCCGGAGCCTCAGCCGCCGGTCCCCTGGACCGGACCGGTCCTCCAGGGGGCGTCGACGCCGCGGGTCTTCAGCGCGCTCGCCAGCGCGGCGGGCACTCCGGCGCCCAACGGCGCCAACGGCTCGCCGGCGGGGGAGCACGGCGCGGAGGGCGAGGACGACCACGCCCTCGGTGAGGAGGACGGCGACGTCGAGGTCGACGGACAGATCTGGTCCGCCGAGGCGGCGGCGGCGCGGCGGCGCGCGCAGATGCGCTGGCGGGAGCTGAACCCCGGGCCACCGCTGCCCTCGCTGACCCTGACCGAGGAGGAGGCGGCGGCGCTCCTGCCCCCGGCGGAGCAGCCCGCAGAGTCGCAGGCCGCCGCGGTCGCACCCCCGAGGGTCGCCCCCTGGCTGCCCGCGACCCGGTCGCAGCCGGCGCCGTCCGCGCCCACGCCGGTGTCCTCCTTCGGCCCGGTCGGAACGCGGCGCTCCCCTGCGATGGTCGTGCTCCTGTCGGTGGTCACCCTCGGCTTCTACGCGCTCTGGTGGCACCACCGCGTCAACCGGGAGATGGCGGAGTTCGACTCGCGGATGGACGTCGACCCGGGGATGTCGACCTGGGCGGTGGCGCTCCCGCTGATCACCGGCTGGATGGTCGCCGCGGCGGCGGGCGCCCGCTACCTGCTGGCGCTCAGCGGCACTCCCACCGCCGACCTCCCCATCACCGCCCAGCAGTCGCTCTTCCTCGCCTTCGCCCCACTGGTGGTGCCGTGGCTGATGCTCCTCCTGCCCTTCTCCGCCGCCGCGGTGCTGATGACCCACGAGCGAGGGCGGATCGTCGAGGACCGCATCGACACCCCGGTCAGCCGTCAGCTCCAGCCGGTCACCGCGCTCGGCTGGCTTGCCGTCCCGGTAGTTGGGGGCTTGGTGGGAATGGCGCGAATGCAGCAACACCTCAACGAGGTCTGGCGCACCGTCGCCCCCTGAGGCTGTCACCTGGGCGAGACGGGTGGGTCAGGTGCCTCAGCGTACACTTGGCCCCGGCAACAGCCGGGACTGTCCTGAACCGGCGTCGCCCGCACCGCAGCACTGGCGGACCCACAGGCCCATCCCAGAGACCACGTGGCCATCACCATCGCATGCATCTCCGGTAAGGGCGGAGTCGGCAAGACGACGACCACCATCAACCTCGCCGCGGCCCTGGCCGAGCGGGGGAGACGTGTGCTCGCGGTCGACTGCGACCCTCAGTCGAACCTCACCTCGGGCCTGGGCTTCGATCCCTACCGCATCCCGGTGACGATCGGCGACGTCTTCGCCGGCAGGGTGCGCTCGGCGCCGGACGCGTTCCTCTCCACCCACTGGGAGAACCTCTGGCTGCTGCCCGCCAAGCCCGATCTCAGCGCGGTCGAGAACGACCTGAACTCCTCGCTCAATCGCGAGCTGCTGCTCCGCGACGCGCTCAGTCGCGACGGCATCCAGGCGTCCTTCGACTTCATCCTGTTCGACACTCCGCCGAACTTCGGCTTTCACACCGTCAACGTGCTCGCCGCCATCCGCTACGTGCTCATTCCGGTGCAGATGTCGGGCTACGCGATCAAGGGGTTGAAGGAGGTGCTGCGCACCGTCCACGCCGCGCGGCAGCGGCTCAACCCGGAGCTGCGCATCCTCGGTATCGTTGCGACCTTCGTGAACCTCCGTACCAACTTCAGCAGGGACATGCTCGAGGGACTGCGCGAGATCCCCAACCTCACCGTCTTCGACACCATCATCAAGCTGACGGTGAAACTCCAGGAGACGTCGCTGGCGGGGATCCCGGTCACCTCGTACGCAGCCTCCTCGGAGGCCGCGCTCGCCTATCGCAGCCTTGCCGACGAGGTGCTGGCCCAGGTCTGGGCGCTTTCGCGACCTGGTCGGAGGACCCGCACTGGCGGCCCGACACCGTCGACACGGACCCCAACTACCGTGCCCTGAAGTCGAGCGTGCGCGCCAGCGGCATCCTCCAGCCGCTGCTGCTGCGTCCGCTCGGTGGTGATCGCTTCCAGCTGGTGAGCGGCGCCCGCCGCCTGCGCGCCGCCCGCGAGACCGGCCAGTCGGCGGTCCCGGTGATCATCCGCGAGCTCAGCGACGTCGAGGCGCTGCTCGGCGCCTGGGACGCGGTGATGCGCGCCGGGGTCACCGAGTCCGAGCGGCAGACCCTGTTCGCGCGGCTCGGCGAGTCGGGGATGGCCGAGGCCGAGGTGCGTGCCCTGCTGAGCGGTGTGCCCGCGCGCGAGGAGGGTGCGGCGGCGACCGCCGCGCCCCCGGCCCCGCCACCGGTGCACGCCGCGCCGCCGCCGCCGGCCCCCGTGGTGGCGGCGCCCCCGGTGCCGCCGCCGCCCGCCCCGCCGGAGTACACCCCGCCCCCGGTGCCTGCCCCGCCCGCGCCCCCGGTGGTCGCCCAGCCCCCGGTTCCCGCGCCGCCCCCGCCGCCCGCGGTGGCGCCCGCCGCGCAGGCCGCGCCCGACCTGGCGCCGCCCGTCGCCCCGCCCGCTCCTGCCGCCGCCCCGGCGCCGGCGCCGGCCGCGCCCGACGGGCCGCGGCCCAAGGTCATCAGCATCAGCCTGCCTCCGGAGGCCGCCGCCGAGGCCGCCGTGGCCACGCCACCCGCCCCGGCCGCCCCAGCGCCACCGGCGCCGGAGCCCTCCGCTCCGATCGCCGGGCCGTCCGCGCCGACCACGGCGCCCTTGCCTCCGCCTCCGGCGGCGGCGCCCGCGACCGCGGCGCCGGCCGTTCCGACCTGGACGCCGGCGGCGCCCCCGGCTCCGGCGCCGGCCCCGGCCGCCGCCATCCCGCCGGCCGCGCCCGCGGTGCCCGAGGTCCCCGGGTGGAACGTGCGCACCTCCGCTCGGGAGACGGCCGAGGCCCCGGCGGCACCGGCCAC
>VBHB01000100.1 GCA_005880315.1 Chloroflexota bacterium
CGCCCATGTTCGCGGCCAGGCGTTGAGCGACCGAAGGAAGGCTGTGAGCTTTGAGCGTCACGAACACGGCGCCGGCGTCGCGCATCACCTCGAAGTCGTCCGTCGCCTCGACGGGAACGGTCCAATCGCCCTCGGCATCGATGACACGGAGGCCTGACTCTTTCATGGCCTGCAGGTGCGGGCCGCGGGCGATGAGCACGACATCGGCGCCGGCGCGCGCGAGGCGGGCGCCCAGGAATCCGCCGATCGCGCCCGCACCGAGCACGGCAATCCTCATTCGTGCGTGAACTGGTCGGCGACGAACCGGCGCTGGACCTTGCCGGTGGGCGTGCGCGGGATCGAATCGACGATGAAAAGCCGCTTCGGCACTTTGAAGTCGGCGAGCCGCTGGCGAGAGTAAGCCAGCA
The DNA here is from genome assembly GCA_005880315.1 of Chloroflexota bacterium. GTDB lineage: Bacteria > Chloroflexota > Dormibacteria > Dormibacterales > Dormibacteraceae > UBA10449. The sequence continues at coordinate 408 of VBHB01000100.1, forward strand.
ATTCCTTCTCGGTGGCGGGGGCCCTCAGCACCACAGCTGCGGCCACCTCCTCGCCCCAGGTCGGGTGAGGCACACCGAAGGCCACCGCTTCTTTGACGGCCGGATGGGCCTCCAGCACCTCGTCGATCTCGCGCGGAGCGATCTTCTCGCCGCCGCGATTGATGAGCTCCTTGATGCGGCCGACCAGGCGCAGGTACCCGGCCCCATCGAGAGTGCCCACGTCACCGGTTCGAAACCATCCATCCACGAACGCGCCGGCGTTGGCCTGCGGGTTGTCCTCGTAGCCGTGCATCACGTTGGGTCCACGAATGACGACCTCACCCGACGCTCCGGTCGGTAAGGGTGCGCCGGCCTCGTCGAAGATGGCGATGTCCACGCCAGTGCCGCAGCCGACGGACCCCGCGACTCGAGGTTCGGGCGGCAGCGGGTTGGACGCCATCTGGTGGCTCGCCTCGGTCATGCCGTATGCCTCCAGGACCGGGACCCCGAAGCGCTGCTCCATGAGCCCCATTTGGGCGGGAGACAATGCGGCGCTGCACGAGCGCACGAATCGCAGGCGCTCGGTGCCGGCGGGACGATCCTCCTGGAGTCGCGCGAGCACCAGCTGGTGCGGCGTCGGTGAAGCGGTGAACCAGGTGGGATGGTGAGCTTGCATCAGAGGCCAGAAGCCAAGCGGCGTGAAGCGATCGGGCACGACAACGGTGCCGCCGGACGCGAACGTCGCCAGCGCGGACGCAAGCAGGCCGTGCACATGGAACAACGGCATCACGCAGAGCGAGACGTCCTCGGGTCCGAGCTCGTACGTGGCGACGATATTGGCCACCGAGGCGGTGAGATTGTCGTGGCGGAGCGGCACCCGCTTAGGACGGCTTGTCGTGCCGCTCGTGTGCAGCACGAGACCAACGTCGCCATCCGACGAACCCTCGAGCGAGTCCACCGCCCGGCCATGCCCGGCTCCGCTCATGATCAGCCGGCCGTCGGCATCGAGGCTCGCTTCGATCACAGTGGCACCGCTCGGGACGGCACGGCGCGCTGCCTCGCCCCCGCTGGGAGGGACGACAAGGAAGCGGGCCCCCACGTCCTCGAGATAGAAGCGGAACTCGTCCTCTTTATATGCGGGGTTCAGCGGGCAAGCTGTGGCGACCATCGACGCGGCAAGGAACAGCACGATGGCCTCGGGGCCGTTGGGAAATACCAGCGCCACTCGCTCGCCTCTGCCGATCCCTTGGGATGCGAGAGCGTTGGCAGCCTCGTCAGCCAGCTCGCGCAGCCTTGAGTAGCTGAGCGAGACACGACCGGGCACGACGAGTGCCGGGTGATCGCGGGCGCCCTGGTCGAGGACTGCCGCGATGTTCGAACGCGCCACCACTTTTCAGTCTCGCACAGCGAAACTGTTGCGGTGCCGCTGGCGTCGAGCATCGCGAAGCTCAATCTCGAAGACGATGCCCTGACCCCCGGAGCGCAGCGGAGCTGGTGGCTGCGAGAGGCACTGCATACGGAGCCCGGCGCCGAATGCCCGCCGCTGCAAAAGAACCTCAACGCAGACGTGCTCATCATCGGCGGCGGCTTCACCGGCCTGTGGACGGCGCACTACCTTAGCTCGGCCAATCCAAACCTCGGCATCGTCGTTCTGGAGCAGGACATCTGCGGCGGAGGTCCCAGCGGACGCAACGGCGGCTTCGCGAGCGGGTGGTGGGACGAGCTCGACAGCCTCGTCGCGCTATACGGGCCTGAAGGCGCGGTGCGAGCGTGCCGCGCAATCTCGCAGAGCATCTCGTCCATTGGTGAGTTCTGCAGCTCCAACGGAATCGACGCGTGGTACCGGAAGGCAGGCTACCTGTACGCCGCCACGGCGCCCCAGCACCTCCAGGTTTGCGCTGGCATGGTCGACACAGCACGCGAGGTCGGGGCGCCCGAGGAGATGTCTCCCCTCAGCGCCGGCGACGTTCGCGCGCGGTGCGACTCACCGGCCTTTCGGGGCGGCGCCTTCATGCGCGACGGGGCTTCAGTGCATCCTGCACGCCTGGCGCGCGGCCTGCGCCGCGTCCTGCTCGAGCGTGGCGTGACGATTCACGAAGGCACTCGCGTTGAGCGACTGGGATACGGTCCGCCGGCCACAGCCGTCACCGCGACCGGGGAGGTGCGCGCCGGCCAAGCGGTAATCGCCGTCAACGCCTGGGCGACCGGCTGGCCGGCGCTCTCGCGGCGCCTGGTCGCCTGGAGTAGCTACATCGTTCTCACGGCACCCGCACCCGAACTCCTCGACGCGATCCACTGGACCGGCGGTGAGCTCGTGAGCGACCTTCGCACGTCGGTGCGCTATTTCCGGACCACGCGTGACGGACGCATCGCGTTCGGCGGTGGTGGCGGCCGAGCCGGCACCTCGATCGGCGAATCGTTCACGCGCGACATGCGCGCGGTGGTCGAGGCGGCCGAAGGGTTCCGGCTCCTCTTCCCCACCTTCGCCGACATTCCCATCGTCGATGCCTGGGGAGGGCCGATCGACGTGTCGCCCACACACCTGCCCGCTGTCGGAAGCCTCCGGCCGAACGTTCACTACGCACTGGGCTACACGGGCAACGGGGTGGCACCGTCGAACCTCGCAGGCCGCGTCCTCGCTGATCTGGTCACCGGGACTGACAGCGACGAGGTGAGGCTGCCCATGGTCAACTCGCCGTCCCGAACGTTTCCGCCACAGCCGCTGCGGACCCTCGGTGCCGCAGTCGTGCGTCGGGCGATCATCGCCAAGGACACGGCCGAGGAGCAGGGGCGCCGGCCGAACGCGCTCGCGAACGCCATCGCCCGCATGCCGCGCAGGCTCGGTTACATGTTGGGTCCCTGACGAGCCGGAATTGGCGCGGCGCCATGGGTGTTCAACAAGCTGTGAGCTCATTCCACGACTTCAACCGCAACCTGATCGACGACCTCAGGGCGCATGGGGGGAAGGCGACCTCAGGGCCGTTTCTCGGCCGTGACGTGTTGATCCTCACCACGAAAGGGGCGAAATCCGGAGAGAAGCGCGAGAACCCGCTCGTGTACACGCGCAGAGGCGACCATTACGTCATCGTCGCGTCCAAGGGCGGGGCTCCGACGCACCCGTCCTGGTACCACAACCTCCTCAAGCACCCCGAGGTGACCATCGAGGTGCTGGGCGAGAAGTTCAAGGCCCGGGCCACGCTCGCCGACGACGAGGAGTACGAGACGCTGTACAAGCGCCACGCCGACATCAATCCGGGATTTCACGACTATCGCAAGAAGACGACACGGAAGATTCCCGTGATCCTGCTCGACCGCGCGAAGTAGCTAGCCGACTACTCGACCAGGCCGAGCTCTCGCGCCTTGGCGGTCGCCTCGATCTTGGAGTGCACGTCGAGCTTGCGGCCAAGGCTACGTATGTGCGTGCGAACGGTGGTGTAGCTGATTCCCAGCTGGCTTGCGATGTCACGGCTGGCGACCCCGGCAGCGACGAGGCGGAGGACGTCGCGCTCCCGCGCGGTCAGGCTGTGGAGCTGGCCGGCCATCGTGCGGCGCTTGTCCAGGAGGCTCGCGATCGTGCGGGGAGTGAACAGTATCGCGCCGCCTGCGACAGCCCGAATCCCATCCACGACCTCGGCCGCGGCGCGCGACTTGTGAATGAATGCACTGGCGCCGACCTCGACGGCGGCGATTTGCGCGTTATCGCTGTCGTCGCGCGACAGAAAAACGAGCTTGACGTCGGGATGCAGATCACGTATCCGGGCGCCCGCCTCGGCTCCGTTGCCGTCGGGCAGCCTGAAGTCCAGAAGCAGGACATCGGGCACCTCGCGCTCCGCCAGCACCATGGATTCCGCGACCGAGCCCGCCCTGCCGATCACGACCATGTCGGGCTGGTCGTTGAGAAGCGCGGCCAGGCCTTCGTTGACGATCTGGTGGTCCTCCACGATCATGATCCGGATGGCTATCGGGCCGTCCACCTAGAGCCTCTTGTGCAGGCGCACAACCGTCCCCTGCGGCAGCGTTCGAATCTGGACCAGGTCGCACATGTGGTTGGCGAGCCACAGGCCTCGTCCGCCGGCCGATCTGGCGGACGGTCGTCTGCGGCCGATCATCGGGTCGTCGACACGGCCGTGGTCGCTGAACTCGCAAATCACCGACCGGTGATCTCGCCACAATCTGAGCTCGCCACCGCCTCCACCGTGCTGGACGCTGTTGCACGCAACCTCGTGAGCAGCGGCGATGAGCTCATCTTTGCGTTCTGCCTTGAGGCCGGCCTGGGCCGCAAAAGCCGCCACCGTGGCGCGCACGGTGGCGAGGTCAGCCGGCCCGAACGCGAGACTTCGACACCCCAGTGGTGCCGCCGGCAGTGGCACAGAAAAAGGTTCCGCTGACCCGCCGAGGCCACGAAAGGCGCCACTCTCTCGCCTGTGGTCGCCTTCCGTGACCAACGGGTGGCTGCGGTGCGCCTCTGCGACGACGCCGGCTTCGAGCGCCGAGGCGTCGTACGGGCACAGCAGCCAGATGGGAGTCGCCGGGTCGATCGCAAGATTCAGGAGTGACTCGTGCCATTGGCACTCGGCCAGCTCTGCGGGGCTTCGCTCCGGCCAGATCGGTTCGCCGATTCCGCGGACCGGACGTCCATCCTTGCTCCCGCGATCGATGAACTCCTGCCAAAGCGGGATGATCCGCGCTGGATTCGAGCCGGCCTGCGCCATGTCGGCGAATTGCACCTGTCCCGCATCGCCTCTGAGCTCAGCTCGCAGCGCGTCGATCCGCGATACCGCGGTGAGAACTAGGACGGGCTCGCCCGCGTCGAGCCCGTCCCTGATGAACGGCACGGCGTGGTGAAGAAAGTTGGCCGTGCCTCGATACAGCAATGCCTCATGCTGAAAACCGGTGTGCGCTTGCAGTGCCTTGTCCTATCTACCCGGCGCTGCAGCTGCAGATCTCGAGGCCGGGAAGATCTGCCCACCCGACCACTGTGATCACGCGCTGCAGCAGGGATGGAAGCCCATGGAGAACGATGCGGTTGCGTGCGTCCGCACACTCCGCGGCCAGCACGAACGCCCTGATGCCGCTGACGTCTGAAAACTCGACGCGGCTGAGCTCGAGGTGCAAGGGCAAACCCTGGTCCAGTTGTGAGATCAGCGCCGAGGCGACCTGGTCCGCGTTCATCACATCGATCGTCCCCGCAAAGCTCAAGCCGTTCGTCGGCACTGTGTGCCGGATCACGAGCTGCCTGTCGGTATACATCGGCTCCCCCTCGAGCCAGCCGGCCATCGGCTGCTCACCGGAGGCGGCGCCTTTCAGCAAGCTCATCGTCCCTTTCTCCCATTGGGTGACCCCGGATTTCCCCCGCCAAGCGAACCCGAAGATCTTCTGCACTACCGATGCAATAGCTTCTCAGTCCGCCTTCGGAAGTCAGTATTGCATAACATGCGCATAAGAAACAGTATTATTTATGGCGAGGCCGGCGATAGGCTTCGACGATGACTCAACAGGACCACGAGGCTCTCTACAGCATCGGGGCGGTCGCCAAGATGATCGATGTGCCCACGCCCACGCTGCGGGCATGGGAGGACCGCTATGGCGTGGTCAAGCCCGAGCGAAGTCACGGGTCACAGCGCCTCTACTCCCGCCGCCAGGTCGAGCACCTCCGGTTCATCAAGGCCCAGATCGACGGCGGCGCCAGCGCGGCCGACGCCCATCGTCTGCTGTCGCAGGCGCTGCAAACCGGCCGCGTACCCGTGGTTGCGAGCCCGCGAACAGGTCGACCCGGCCCCCTGATCATGATTGCCGAGCGAGACAGGTACGCAGCCGATGTGGCCGACTACTTCCTGCGCACAGAGGGTTACGACGTGTGCATGGCCCTTGACGCACGACAGGCGAAGCTCCTTTTCGACGAACGATCGCCCGACCTGGTCGTGATCGATCTTCTGATCTCGGGCGGCGCGGGCTTTCGGTTGTGCGGGGAATTCGCCGCCAAACCCGGCACCGTGGTGCTGGCCGTCGCCTCGATCGACGGCGCTCATGAGGCACTGCTGGCCGGCGCGTCGGCTTTTCTGCACAAACCGCTGGAATCGCTGACCCTCGTGTCGACGGTTCGCGACCTACTCGGCACCAGCGCGCTTGCCCGCGAAACCCAGAGGGCAAATGTGACCGGATGATCGACCGCCTTTCGAGTGGTCAACCGCGCCTGGACAGCATCTTCAACGGGGGCCTCCTCCGGAACGCGATCAATCTCGTGATCGGTGTGCCGGGCTCTGGCAAAACCATCCTCTGCCAGCAGTACGTCTTTCTCAACGCCACGGCCGAGCGGCCGGCGCTGTACCTGTCGACCGTGACCGAACCCCTCGACAAGATCCTTCGCTATGCAGAGACGCTCGACTTCTTCGACCCTACGGCCATTCGCGACCGCCGGGTCATCTACGAAGACCTCGGCAACGTGCTAGGTGATTCGGGCCTGGCGGAGGTCCTGACCACCATCGACAACTTCCTGAAAGAGTTCAAGCCTGGAATCGTCGTGATCGACAGCTTCAAGGCTTTCCATGCTTTCGCGAAGAGCGAGGCTGATTTCAGGCTGTTCCTCTACGGCCTGTCTCGCCGCTTGACCGCGAGCACGGTGACGTCGATATGGAACGCCCCTTACACGCGTGACCGCGCCCTGGACGCGGCTGAGTTTGCCGTGGCGGATGCTGTCATCGAGCTCAATACCAAGATGATTGGCGAGCGCGAGATGCGCGTGCTCCAGGTCCTCAAGCTGCGCGGAAGCGGCTTCCTGTCCGGCGAGCACGCATATCGCATCTCGACCTCTGGTCTGAACGTGTATCCACGCCTCGCAGACGCCTATGACAGCACCGCCTACAAGCTCAGCACTGAACGCGTGTCCACCGGGGTGGCGGCGCTCGACGAGATGCTCGGAGAAGGCTATTGGGCGGGCGCCTCAACGCTGGTGGCCGGGCCGTCCGGTGTGGGCAAGACCCTGATGGGCCTGCACTTCATCTACGCGGGCGCTCGCGCGGGAGAGCCGGGTATCATCGCCACGTTCCAGGAGAACGAGACCCAGCTCGGCCGCATCGTGCGGAGCTTCGGGTGGTCGCTCGATCAAAAAGGCGTTCACGTCCTCAGCCGCAGCCTGGTCGACATGTATATCGACGAATGGGTCTACGAGCTGCTCGATCTGGTCGAAACAACGAACGCCAAGCGCATTGTCATCGACAGCCTTCCCGATGTCATGACCACCGCGGGCGATGTGGTGCGCTTTCGCGAGTGGATGTTCTCGCTGGTCCAACGCTGCACCCGGCGTGGAATCAGCCTGGTGATGATCGTGGAGGTGCCCGACATGTTCGAGATGCGGCGCATCTCCGAGCACGGCCTTTCCCATCTCGCCGACAACGTCATCCTTCTTCAGTACCGACGAGAGGATTCCCGGCTGGCTCGCACCCTGACTGTGCTGAAAACCCGCGCGATGCACCACCAGCCGGTCGTGCGCCGTTTCGAGATCACCGAGAATGGATTCGAGCTGGGGACCGAGCCGGCGCAACCCTGACATCCGCGATGTACCGTACATCGATGCCACAGACCGCCCGTGAGCTGCTGGCCGAGGCGGCGGCCGCGGGCGAAGACCTCGAGACTGTCGCGCGCGGGCTGCTCGCCCGCCTCGCACAGCTCACCGGGTTGAGCTCGACGTACCTGGCCGAGACGCGACTCAAAGAGGACGAGCAGCGGATCCTGTTCTCATACAACTCGAGCCAGATCTTCCACATCCCGGAAGGGGTCACGTCGAAATACGCACCTTCGTCTCGTATCCGGTTTTCGCGGCCGACGGCAAATTCTTCGGGACGCTGTGCGGAGCCAGCAAGGGCGAGATCGACATCGAAGACCAGATCCTCGACCTGATGCGCGAATGTGCTCGGCTCCTGGGCCAGCGCCTGCAGCGCCGTCGCGACATCGGCGCGCGCCCTCTGCCTTGATGGGCCGGCACTCGTCAGCAGACGTTGCCGTCGTCGGCCTTGGAGCCATGGGCGCGATGGCAGCCTGGCGCCTTGCGGCGCGGGGCGCGGGCGTCATCGGATTCGATCCCTACCGCCCCGGACACGACCTCGGCTCATCGCACGGCGACACACGCATCTTCCGGACCGCGTATTTCGAGAGCCCGGACTACGTGCCCTTGCTGCAGCGCGCCCAGCTCTTGTGGCGGCTGCTCGAGAAAGAAACCGACGCCGAGCTGCTGACCATCACGGGCGGGCTGGCGATCGGACCTCGCGACGGTGAGCTCGTGGCCGGCGTCGTCGCGAGCGCGCGCCAGAACGATCTGCCGCACCGGCTGCTCGACGCATCCGAGATGAGCCGCACCTACCCGCAGCACCTGCTGAAGAAAAATGAGGTCGCTGTGTTCGAGAACGAGGCCGGCTTCTTGCGGCCCGAGCGCGCGGTGTCGGCTGCGGCCGCGCGGGCCGAAGCGCTCGGGGCACGACTGATGATCGGCACGCAGGTGACCTCGGTCGAAGCGTCGGGCTCAGGCGTGGTCGTGGTCACGTCGCGCGGCCGGTTCGAAGCCGAGCAGGCGCTCATCACCGCCGGCGCGTGGACGCCGAAGCTCACAAGACATCTCCATCTACCGCTCAAGGTCCAACGCCAGGTGATGGGCTGGCTCGCGGTGACCGATCCAGCGGGGTTCGCTCCCGACCGATTCCCCGTCTTCATCCGTGAGACGGATCAGGGCGGGGTCCGCTATGGGTTTCCCACCACTGACGGCCGCAGCATCAAGGTCGCCGTGCACCATGAGGGAAGCGATGCCGACCCCGACACCATCGACCGCGAGATCCATCGTGCTGACGTGGAGCCCATCCGTGATTTCACGCGCGAAAACCTACGTGGAGTGACCGGCGAGGTGGTCGATGCTCGCGTGTGCATGTACACGAACACCCCAGACGATCGCTTCATCGTGGCTCGAGACGCAAGCCTTCCAGGCGTCACCATCCTCAGCGCATGTTCCGGCCACGGCTTCAAGTTCGCGCCTGTGATGGGTGAGCTGATGGCCGGGTCGCTGCTCGACGGTCGAGCCGTGCCGGCCATCATCCACTCCGCCTAATCTCTTGGACATGGGCCGCGCGATCGCCCGGGTGACCGTCGCTTCGTCGATCGTCATTGCAACGATGTGGTCGCCGACCCCGCTGCTGGCTCCCGGCGTTGCCGCGCAGCCGAGCACGGCCGCGCTGGCGGCCCCCGCCGATTACTTCCAGTTCCCTCTGCCGACATGGGAGCCGCACTGCCTCGGGTTCGGCAGCCAGTGGCGCTACTGCAACGGGACGGTGCTGCGCCGGTGCAGCGCGAGTGGAGCGGTCTGGCTGCATACGGGCGTCGACATCAAGACGGCCATCCAGCCCGTGCGGGCCGCAGCCAACGGCGTGATCATCGGCTACATCGTCGACCCGACGTTTCGAGGCGGGGTACTGATCCGGCACCAGACTTCGGAAGGGATCGTCATCACCCAGTACTGGCACGTGTGGCCTCGATCCGGATTCAAGGTCGGCACCGTGGTCACGCGAGGAGAGGTTTTCGCCGACATCGCAGACATGGGCTCGCGCACTCATTTCCATTTCGCGGTTTTCATGGGCGACTTCGACAGCCACACGTGGAATGGCGCGCTGCCCCCCACGCGATGCGATGGGTTTCCCGCGTTCCCCTATTACTTCGTCAACGCCACCACATTCGTCGGAGCTCACCTGCCGCCCGTCTCGAGCCGCGCCGCACGTCACTGCCGCATGGACGCACAGCCGTAGTCCGCACAGCGACCCGAAGCGTGCTGCCGCCCCAGCTGGTGCTGGCTGGAATCGCGACGTCGATCGCGATCACCTTCAACATGCTGCTGCCGGTGGTGCCGGTGCTCGTGGAGCGGCGCGGCCCGCACGGCGCTGCGGGCGCGGCGACCGCTGCGCTGTTCATAGGCGCGGTCGCTGGTGAGCTCCTGACGCCCTGGCTGATGTCGCGGTGGTCGTCCTGGGGCTTGCTGGTCGCAGGCCAGCTGATGACCGCGGTGCCGAGCCTCGTCTACGTGATGCCTCGGCCGGACGCGACCCTGATGCTTGCCGCCGCCGCCGCTCGCGGGTTGGGAATGGGTGTCGCGATCGTCGTTGCGGTCGCACTGGTCGCTGAGCTGACACCCCCGGATCGCCGCGGCCGTGCGATCGGCTACTTCGGACTTGCACTCAGCGCACCGGGCATCGTGCTGCCCTCTGTCGCCGTATCTCTGCTCGAGGCGAGCCGCGTCGACATCGATGCGTTGGTCGCATTCACAGTCGGGTTGGGCGGCGCGCTCCTGGCGTTCATGCTGCCGCGGACGAGTACGTCGGGGGTTTCATCCAGCCTGCTGCACGCGTTGCGCCAGCCCGGCCTGTTGCTCATCTTCGCCGGCTTCGTGATGGTCAGCTCCAGCTTCGGCGCAGTCATCACATTCGCGCCCGTCGCCCTTCCGACTGCAGGGGCCGGCTCGGCGGCTGTGTTCCTGTTCGTGGCCGGGAGCGCTCGCGCGGCCACGCGGTGGCTCGCCGGCGTGCTCGGCGATCGACGCCCAGGGCGGCTCGTGCTTGCGGGTGGGGTCGGTCTCACGCTGGCGGGGCTGGTCGCCCTTGGTGTCCGCTCCAATCCAGCCGTCGTACTCGTGGCCGGACTGGCGTTCGGTGGCGGCTACGGCGCTGTCCAAACCGCGGCGTATCTGGCGATGACCGCCCGGGGGACCAGCGACCATCGCAACACCATCAGCGCGCTGTGGAACAGCGGCATCGACCTCGGCGCGTCGCTTGGTGGCAGCCTTCTCGGCTTGACCGCCGCACGCTTCGGATACTCGACGGCGATCTGGGTGATTCCCGTCGTCGTACTGCTGGCGCTGCCGGTTTTACTGGCGCCGGCAAGAGCCGTTCCGGCTGGCGGCCGGGCATCCGAAATGATCGAACCGGCTGGGGCGATCGGGCCGTAATCCGACCCAATTCCTGACTTATCAGCTCATTCAACCTTCACTCGCCGGCCTGAGATCGGTCGGCGCCCGCGAGGCGTATGCTCCGCAGCGCGAACCCCACTCCTTTAACCAGTCGCTTTGCGTCACTCGGTTCTGCTTCGGGCTACCAAGCGTGATGGATAACACCGTTCGGGGACCTGACCCTGAGTTCGACGAGCTGCCAGGCGCTGTTATTGCCTACGACGAGCACGGCAGGGTCGTCCGCGCCAATCACGCCGCGCTCGAGATCCTCGGCTTTCAGTCAGAACGCGAGGTGATCGGCTCGCTCGCTGCGGGTGCCGGCTGGTTTCGCACAGACCCCGCAGGTTGGCCGAACGCAGAGAACCTGCATCCGGCGCTGGCGGCAATCCGGAGAGGACAGGCGGAGCGGCATGTAATCGCCCGCGTCACGCGCCCGGACGGCCGCGATGTGTGGATCCAGGCGGACGCGGTGCCGCACATCGGCGGCGCGGGGTTCCCGCGAGGCGTGCTGCTGAGCCTGACCGACGTGAGCAAGATCCTTATGGACATCCGACTGCCACGCCCTCGATATGGAGACGAGGCGCTCGCGGAGGTCACCATGCAGCTGGCGGCCGCAAGGCTCGACCCACACGCGATTCTCACGACGGTCACGAGCGCGCTGACCAGGCTCCGGCCCGGAACGTGGATAGCCTCCCTGCTCAACAAGGACCCCCGCACGGTTCGCGTGGTGGCCGCCAACGATGCCGATCCGCTGATCGCGCGCTATGTCGAGGACATGCACCTGTCGCCGAGCTCGCCGACCTTCACGATATCGACCCGGGTGCTGGAGTCCGGTGAGCCGGTCTTATTGCCAAGCGTGCCGTACGAAGAGTTCCTAGGCACCCTGCGAGACGACGTGCGTGACTATCTGACCAGGAACGAGCCGCCCCTCAACGAACCGATCAGGCACATCGGTGTGATGGTCGTGCCGATGCGCGCGCGGGGCGCGACGGTCGGCACGCTCGGGCTCTACGAGAGGCGGTCGTCGAACCCCTTGACCGAGCACGACGTACGCTGGCTGCAGGCGATCGCGGACCGCACCGGGCTGGCCGCCGACAACGCCCAGCTCTACGTCGACGCGATCAGCCGCCTCGAACGCCTGACGGCCCTGCGGAACGTCGGCCTCGCCATCACGGGCAGCCCCGACCTCCGCCTGACTCTTGGTGTGATCCTCGACCAGGTCACGGCGGGGCTGGCAATAGATGCCGCCGATGTGCTCTTGCTCGACGAGAAGGATGGCTCGCTCGTGTCGGCGGCCAGCACTGGATTCCAGTCGACGTCGATCCCCGACTATCGACTGCCCGTCGACGAAAATCTCCCGGGCCGGGCGGCGGCCGGCCGGCGGATTGAGACGGTCACCGCCCTGGGTGCGTTCAGCCAGTTCCGGCGCCGGTCGCTGTTCGCGCGAGAGGGGTTCCGTTCATACGGGGCGGTCCCCCTGATTGCCCGCGGAAAGCTGATGGGCGTGCTTGAAGTCTTCCATAGGACCCAGCTCGAGCCCGACCAGGAGTGGAACGACTTCCTCGAAGCCCTGGGCAGCGAGGCCGCCATTGCGATCGAGAACGCCGGCATGCACCGGCAGCTGCAAAACGCACGCCCGGCGGCCGACTCGGAGCCCAAGGCTCCGGTCCCGGACCTGACGCGGTTGGAGCGGGAGATCCTGGCCCTGCTGGTCGAGGGCGATTCCAACCGGGCCATCGCCGAAAAGATCCACCTCAGCCAGAACACGATCAAGTTCCACGTCCGTCAGCTCTTGCAAAAGCTCGACGTTGAGAACCGGACCGAGCTTGCACGCAAGGCAACGCGCGAAGGCTGGCTCTAGCCGAACTCGAGTCATCGGTCGATAAGCACTCGCTTCATCCGATCGGGTACGTAAATTCACCCGATCGGGCTGTTAAATCACCCGAATTGGTAGCGGAGGGTGCAACAGGCCAGGCCTAGTCTCATCTGGTCGCGCGCTGGGGTGCGATGACGATGCCTGCCCGCCCTACGTTCCCATCCGAGTCGCAGCGACCCCTGCCCCTCGAGGCCCGGGCGCTCGCTATGCCGGCGCGTCCTCAGCGCCCTGCGCTGGCCGCTGTGGCCGGCCTCGCCGTTCTGATCATGCTGGCGCCACCTGTGGTGGCCGCGATCTCGATCGTCGACTCGAGCCGCCTCGCCGGCTTGAGTGACTGGTTGGGTGCCGCCGCCACCTGGCTCGATTCCCTCGCGCACGCGCGCGTCCTCTTGGTGCTGCCGCTGGCGGCCATGGTCGCGCGAGCGAAAGAGGACTCGTGAGCCTGCCCGAGGGCTTCGTCCTCGGCCCGTACTGGATCTCCGGCCGCATCGGCCGCGGCGGGATGGCGACCGTCTACAAGGCCCACCACGCCGCACTCGATCGGGATGTCGCCATCAAGGTCCTGCCCGACTTCTTTGCTGAGGAGGAGGCCTATCGCGAACGCTTCCAGCAGGAGGCTCGCTCGGTAGCGCGCCTCAAGCACCCGAACATCCTGAACATCTTCGATTTCGGCCAGGAACACGGCATCACGTACCTGGTGCTCGAGCTGGTGGAGGGCGGGACCCTTGCGGACCGCCTTGGGCACCCGATCGACCTCGAAGACGTGATCAAGATCATGCGCCCGATCGCCAGCGCGCTGGATTACGCGCACAGCCAGGGCATCCTCCATCGGGACATCAAGCCCTCGAACATCCTCCTGCATCGTGATGGGACCCCCGTTCTCGCCGATTTCGGCCTCGCGAAGATGGCGGGCGCGACCCGCAGCCTGACCGCCAGCGGCACCGTGCTCGGCACCCCGGAGTACATGTCGCCAGAGCAGGGGGCCGGCGACCCCATCGGGCCGCAGTCGGACCGGTACTCGCTGGCCGTCGTCGCCTATGAGATGCTGACCGGCCGCGTTCCCTTCGAGGCCGACACCCCGGCCGCGGTGTTGCTGTCGCATATCAACAAGGCGGTCCCTCCGACACGGGAATTGGCCGGGGAGCTCTCAGGGCACGTCGAAGACGCCCTGCGCAAGGCGCTGGCGAAGCAGCCCGCAGACCGCTTCGACAGCGCCGGGCAGTTCGTCTCCGCACTCACACCTGCCGCCTGGGTGCACCGCGAGCGCCCGACCCCGGTCACCCCGACCCGCTCTCAGTTCCAGCAACGAAATGGAAGCCGGCCGATGCGAACGCTGCCGTCGGTGCTGGTCGTCGACGACAGTGCGGCCAACCGTGAGCTCATCGAGGCCTGCCTGGCCGACGTCGAGTGCACGGTCCGGCTCGCGAGCGATGGCCCCAGCGCGCTCGCGGCGATCGAGTCGGCCGCGCCTGACCTGATCCTGCTCGACGTCCAGATGCCTGGCATGGACGGATACGCGGTGTGCCGGCGGATCAAAGCCAACCCCTCGCTTCGACTTGTGCCTGTGGTGATGATCACTGCGCTCGACCGCTCGGAGGATCGCGTGCAGGCGCTCGAGGCCGGCGCCGACGATTTCATGTCGAAACCAGTCGAGCGCCTCGAGCTCGTGGCCCGTGTGCGCTCGGCCCTGCGGCTGAAAACGGTGTACGACCGGCTGGACAGCGCCGAGCACGTGATCTTCAGCCTCGCCGCCGCAGTCGAGGCCAAGGACGCGTACACGGAGCGCCACACGAGTCGCGTCGCCGAATCCGCTCGGCACCTGGGCTTGCGTTTGGGCCTGCCTGAAGACGACCTCGACGCCCTCTATCGGGGCGGGATCATCCATGACATCGGCAAGATCGGAGTCCCCGACGCGGTCCTGCTCAAGCCGGGACCCCTGGACGAGAGAGAGCTGATGCTGATGCGGGCACATCCTGAGATCGGCGAGAACATCGTCCGTCCGCTGCGCTCCGGCTCCGACCTCCTCCCGATCGTCCGGCATCACCACGAGGCTTTCGACGGCCATGGCTACCCGGATGGGTTGAGAGGCACGTCGATTCCGCTGCTGGCCAGGATCGTCTCGGTGTGCGACGCGTTCGACGCCCTGACCAACGACCGACCGTATCGGGCGCGCCTCTCCGAATGCGAGGCCATCGCGATCCTGGCCGGCGGTGCCGGCAGGCAGTGGGACCCGCAGCTCGTGAGCCTGCTGACAGGCGAGATCCCGGTCCTGCATCGATCCGGCGCCGCCTGAGCGCGTCGAAGTGAAGAGTGTGGTCGGTTTCATGCAGAACGCCGACGCGGTCGCGTTCGTGCTTCTTGGTGTCGCGGTTGGATTCGGCTGGGCGAGGCGCCGCGACCGCTCTACCGGCTACCTCGCGCTCGCCATCGTTCTCTTGTCGTCGGTTTCGTTGCTGGGGCGCATCCCGGCGCTGCTTCACTTCACACCCCCGCTGTTGACCGAGGTCAGCCTGGCGGCCTTCGTCGGCTGCGCCTACGCGCTCCTGCGCTATAGAGCCTCGTTGATCCCCCTTCCCAACCGCTGGCATGCCGCTGCGGTCGTGGCCGTGGCGGCTGCCGGTGGTCTCTTCGTAGTCCTGAGTTACTTTGCGCGCGCCGTCTCGACTCCAGTCAAGTTGGGCGCGGCGGTCGCATTCATCCTCGTGTGGTGCGCGATCGTGGTCGAGCCGATCGTCCGCTTCTGGCTCGTCGCTCGCGGGCTGCCGGCCGTGCAGGCCTGGCGACTGCGGTCGCTCAGCCTCGGATTCGCGGGCATCGTCTTGATCCTGGTCTTCGCGATTGGCGCGAGCGCAGCCGGCGCCAACCAGGTCGCCCAGCTGACCATCCAGGTCATCGTCCTCGGCATCGTTCCGCTCCTCTATGTGAGCTTCGCGCCGCCATCGTGGCTGCGCCGGCAGTGGCGATCTTCTGAAGAAGAGGGCCTGCGTGCGTTCATGCAGGATCTCTTGCTTTTGCGCGAGGACCGAGCTGCCCTCGCCAACCGTGCGCTCGAGTGGGCGATGAGGCTGGCGGGCGGCGCATCCGCGGTGGTGGTGGAGTCCGACGGCGAGGTGTTGGCGATGAGAGGCCTCGACGAGGAGCAGGTCGCGCAGATCAGAACTTCCATCGAGGCGCGGACCGATGGCGTACATCGCGTGGAGATAGACGGTGCCGACACGGCGCTGCTGCTCCTTCAAGTCGGTGGCACCAAAGACGCGGGCCGCCTCGCGGTTCTGGCCGGGCCGTTCACTCCCGGCTTCGGCTCCGATGAGATCAGCCGCGTGCAGCAGTTCATGACCGCCGTGGCCGCGGCGCTGGACCGTGCCCGGCTGCTCGACCGTCTGAGGGACGCTAATGCACAGCTGCAGGAGGCGAACAAGCACAAGAGCGTCTTTTTGGCGAGCATGAGCCACGAGCTGAGGACGCCGTTGAACGCAATTCTCGGCTTCTCAGAGCTGCTGATCGACGCGCCCGACGGCCAGCACACGAAAGAGACGCAGGTGCGCTTCCTTCAGCAGATCCATACGAGCGGACAGCACCTGCTCGGGCTGATCAACGACATCCTCGACCTCTCCAAGATCGAGGCTGGGCAGATGGAGCTCCGTCTTCAGCAGGTCGCGGTCGCGGAGGTCACCGAGCAGGTGCGCAACATCGTGGAGCCGCTGGTCGCGCAAAAGCAGATCCGCCTCGAGACTGCCGTGATTGGGGTCGGCGATATCGAGGCCGACGCCGGCAAGTTCAAACAAATGCTGTTGAACCTCGTTTCGAACGCCATCAAGTTCACGCCTGCGGGCGGCATGGTGCGCATCTCGGCCAGGCGGCTCGTTGACGCTGTCGAGGTCACGGTCTCCGACACCGGAATCGGCATCGCCCCGGCCGACCAATCCCGAATCTTTCACGAGTTCCAGCAGGTCGACTCCGGCATCGATCGGCAGCAGCAGGGCACCGGCCTTGGTCTCACCCTCACGCGGCGATTCGCTCGCTTACATGGTGGCGAGGTCCGCGTCGAAAGCGAGCCTGGCAAAGGCAGCGTCTTCACCATCCACATGCCGCTGGCCGCGGCGACCCAGGAGCCGGCGGTCGAGGGGATACAAGGCGATGCTCACTCCGGCGGGGACGCGGCCTTGCCGCTGGTTCTGATCGTGGAAGACGACCCCCCGGCGAGCGAGCTGCTCTCGCGCCAGCTGGGGCGAGCGGGATTTCGAACCGAGGTCGTCCGTAGCGGCTCAGAGGTGATGAGTCGCGCGCGGCAACGGAAACCTGCCGCGATCACGCTCGACATCCTGCTGCCCGGTATCGACGGCTGGGAGGTCCTCACCCGCCTGAAGGACGACGAGACCACGAGCTCCATCCCGGTCATCGTGATCAGCGTCGTCGACAATCCCGAGCTTGCCATCGCCCTTGGTGCCGTCGACTACTTCGTCAAGCCGGTTCCGGCCAGGGAGCTCATCGGCCGCCTGCGCCGCTTCAAGATCGGCGTCAACGGGTCAGGCGCGAAGACGCAGGTGCTGGTCGTCGACGACGAGCGCGCAAACCGCGATTGGCTGAAGGAGGTTCTCGAGCCGGCGGGCTTCGGCGTGATCTCGGCCGTCGGCGGTCGCGAGGCCATCGAGCTCGCGCGGGCGCGGCGCCCAGACCTCGTCCTCCTCGACCTCATGATGCCCGAGGTTTCGGGCTTCGACGTGGTCGAGGCACTTCGCTCGGATCGCGCCACCTCGAACACACCGATCATGGTGCTGACGGCGAAAGACCTGACAGAGGCTGACAAACGCCAGCTGAACGGACGCGTGTCGAACATCCTCCAGCGTGGCACCACAGGCGCCTCGGACTTAGTCAGCATGCTTCGACAGGTGATCGGCGATGAGGCGGCCGAGGCTTGAGCTCGCAGCCCCTGGTTCTCGTCGTGGAGGACAACGAGGTCAACCAGCTCCTGACCGCCTCCGTGCTGGAGCGCGAAGGTTTCCAGGTCGACCTCGCCTGCGATTCCACCCAGGCAATGGAACGGCTTCGCGAACGCACTCCTGAATTGATTCTCATGGACGTGCAGCTTCCCGGCATGGACGGCCTGGCGCTGACACGGCGGTTGAAAACCGATCCCGCCACTGCCCAGATCACGATCGTGGCATTGACAGCCCACGCGATGACCGGCGACCGTGAGCAGACGCTCGCGGCGGGGTGCGCCGGCTACATATCCAAACCGATCGACACCCGCACTTTCGCGGGCCAGGTGCGTGCCTTCCTGCCGCGTTCAGCGCCGGATCCCGGTCCGGCGAGGACTGATGCCACACTAAGCGGCACGTGAAACCGAAGCCGCTGATCCTGGTCGTCGAAGACAATGCCGCCAATCAGCTGCTGGCACGCGAGGTCCTCGAGCTCAACGGCTATCAGGTCGAGGTGGCAAGCACGGCAACTCAGGCCCTCGAACGCCTGAAGGCGCTCCAACCGGCGTTGATCCTCATGGACGTCGAGCTGCCCGGAAAGGACGGCCTGTCGTTGACCCGGCTGCTGAAGAGCATGTCGCCGACCGCGGCGATACCCGTGGTGGCGATGACGTCGCATACAAGCCTGCAGGCGAGGAGGGATGCCCTCCAGGCCGGCTGCGTGGGCTTCATCTCCAAGCCGATCGACGTGCACACATTTCCGGCGCGCATCGAGGAGTTCCTGGCCCGCCCCGGAGACTGAGTATTGTGGGTCGCGCGAGGCGGCGCGGCGTTTTCTTTTTGTGTCGACCCACGTCCCTGCCAGTGCCCGTGGCGCACAAAACGCCGCGAGGCACGCCGCCACCCAGCCATGGCTCGAAGCCCTGGAAAGGTTGGGATACGTCGTGCGCGGGGTCGTGTACGGGGTCATGGGCTATCTCGCGCTTGGGCTCGCCTTGAGCCGGTCCGGGGCCGCCACCGACCCGGCCGGCAGCGTCGCCATGCTCGGCGCCAGCCCGTTTGGGCGCCCGCTCCTGGTCGCGGTCGTCATCGGCCTGGGCGCGTACTCGGTGTGGGGTTTCGTGCGCGCGATTTTCGACCCTTGGCGACGCGGCAGCGACCCGACCGGAATCGCTCAGAGGCTTGGCTACGCATGGAGTGGATTCGCCTATGCCTCGCTGACTCTGTTCGCCCTCAACCTCCTCGCGGGGGGTGGAACGACCACAGCCGACACGACCCAGTCGGCTGTGCGTTCGATCCTCACGCTTCCGGCCGGCAGGCTGCTCGCGATCGCGACCGGCGTGGTGACGATCGGCGTGGGAATCGGCCAGTTCGCCGAGGCCGACTCCGCGCAGCTGCAGAAGGGCGTCAAGCAGTGGGAGATGTCGCCGGTGGCAAAGCGGCTCGTGCTGTGGCTGGGCCGGCTCGGGATGTTTTCGCGCGGCGTGACATTCACCCTCGTAGGCTGGTTCGTACTGCAGGCCGGCCTGCATCGGGATCCGTCCGGTGCTCACGGGTATCGCGGCGCATTCATCTTCCTGCTCTCACAGCCATACGGCCACCTCTTCCTGGCGGTGGTCGCGCTCGGGTTCGTCGCCCTCGGCCTCCACTCCCTTGCCCTCGCCCGCTGGGCCCGATTGCTGGGTAGCAGCTAAGCCCTCGAGGCCCTTAGGCGGGCCCAACCTCCAAGATCGCAGGCGGCTTGAGTTGACAGGGCAGTCAAGTCAGCCGACACTCCCGACATCAACCTTGGAGGTGCGCAATGCGCAAGCTTTTTCTCTCCCTGTTCCTGTCGGTGATGGCTCTCGCGCTGACGATCGGCCCCGTGCTCGCAGATGGGATCGGACCGACGCCCAAGTAAAGTCATCCCGTTAAGTCAGGTACCTAAAAGCCGGGCACGGCGGTACACTCACCGCCATGCTCGGCACGAGGTACAGGGGCCGCCGTAAGGGCGTCGCCGTCCGTGCGGGCGCGGTCGAGCAGGCCCGCCGCGAAGCCAGGCTGACTCTGGCCCAGGTGGCGGGCGGAAAGTTCACCCGGACCGCCATCCATCTCATCGAGAAGGGCCGCACGCGACCTTCGATGGAGACCCTGCAGCAGATCGCTCGCCAGACCCGGAAACCGATCGAGTTCTTCCTCGATCAGGACGCTTCGTCCGCGCTCAGTGAGCGCCAGGCCCAGCTCCGCGAGCTGGAGCGCCTGAGCGCGGCGCGGGAGCTGGAGAAGGTGGTCGAGATGGGCAATGCACTCCTCAAGCTGCAGTGGGGCGCCGAGGACGCGGCAGTGATCCACTTCTCGCTCGGCCAGGCCTACTGCCGGTTGGTCAGGCCTACCGAAGCGTTGCCTCACCTCAAGGCCGCGCGGGAAGAGTTCGAACGCATGGGTGATGAGTGGATGACAGTTGAGACGCTGGACTGGGAGTCGAGCGCACTCGGCCTCATGGACGATCCCGACGCTCTCCCACTCGCCAACGAGGCATTGGAGCGCTGCCGGCGGCTTGAGCCGAGAGCTCCTCAGACCGAGGCCAGGATTCTCGGCCACATCGCAGGCATGTACGTGGTCGCCCATTCGTGGGTGCTGGCGGTTCGCTATTACGATGCTGCCGTGGCCGTGGCAACCGGCGTCAAGGATCTGTTGCAGCTGGCCAAGATGCATCACGGACTGGGTCGGGCATACCAGTCCATGCAGCAGCCGTCCACTGCGCGCCAGCATTACGACAAGGCACGCGCCCTCTACTCCATCGAATCCGATTTGAGCTCCGTTTATCGGGTAGAGAACGATCTGGGGGACCTGATGCTCGAACAGGGACAGCTCGACTCAGCCGAGGAACACATGCTCAAAGCCCTTGCGGGATCTGGGGAACTGAACATGGATCGCCGTGGCCGCGGTTTTATCCTCGCCAACCTTGGCGAGATCTACTTGCGTCGAGGCGATCTGTCAAAAGCAGGCGATCACCTCCGGCAGGCCCTGAATGCCGCAGAGGCGATCAATGAGCGAGTGGTCGTCGCCAACGTGAACGGTCTGCTCGCACAGCTCGAGGAGCGACGGGGCAACCCCGACCTGGCTGACAAGCACTTCGAGACCGCAATCCGGATCCTCCAGGGCCTGGGCATGCCCGACAGGTTGCGGGACGCGCATATGGAGTATGCCGAGCTGCTCGAGGCGCGCCAGGACATGGCGGCCTCGCACCAGCACTGGAAGCGCGCTGCCGAAATCGGCAGGCTGGCGAGCCTCGGCGTCAAATGGACAGGCACGCCCGCCGCCGAGCTGAAACAATCCTCCAGCCCATCCGGAGCCGCGTAACCGAGCGCGAGCTCAAGCGGCGGCCGGGTTTCGGGCCTTGAAAACGCGAAACAGCAGCGCCAGCGACGGCAGCAGCAGGATCATGCCGCCGCCGGTCACCACCAGCCACGCGCGCAAGGTGCTGGCCGGCGCGGCGACAGCCGCAATCGTGAGGTCGGGCGGCACCAGGTACGGCCACTGCCCGACCGCCCAGGCCCAAAGCACCAGCGTCATCTGCGCGGCGACCGCCACGCGTACCACTCCAGGCCGCAGCCGCCACACCCCCCACAGCGCAATGGGCCCGTTGATCAGGGCGAGGAGTGTGAGCAGGAGGCCGTTGCCGCTGAGGTCTGACCACACGCGCGGCTCCTGCGCGTACGCGAGCCAGAGGCCCACCAGCGCAAGTCCTCCCGAGGCAACTGAGGCGAAGAGGGCCCGCGATCGGAAATCCGCCTGGAGCGTTGGGTCGTCCTCGGTCTCCACCATCAGGTATGCCGCCGCGAGATACGCGCACAGAGCCACCGCCAGCAATCCGATGACGACGGCGAAGGCAGTCGTCCATCCATCCCCGAATCCGCTGACGACTTTGCCATCGGTGATCCGAATCGCGCCGGTCGCGACCGCCGCGGCCGCCGTCCCCAGGAAGAAGGGCGTCACGATGCTCGAGCCGCCGAAGACGATCCCCCAGGGCGAGGTCGGCCCCACCGCCTCCCGGCCGTGAGCGCGAAATGCGAACGCGGCGCCACGCAGGACGATGCCCATCAGCGAGATCGTCACCGGTATGAACAGGGCGATCGCCAGCGAGCTGAAGGCGACCGGAAAGGTTGTGAAGAGCCCTGTGATCATGAAGATCAGCCACACGTGGTTGGCCTCCCACACCGGTCCCATCGCGCGCGCAACCGCCCGCCTCTGCGCCTGCTTTCTCGGCCCGGAAGCAAAGATGTCCCATACGCCGCCGCCGAAGTCGGCTCCGGCCAGCACCGCGTAGGCGGTAAGGCTCAGCCACAAGAGAGTTGCCGCGGCGTCGGCGGCGCTCACGCCTCGGTCCCCGGCGGTGGCTTGGCGCGTTCGCGATTGCGCCTCGCCAGGAGGAGCAGGAGCCGGGAAAGGGTCACGGCCAAGGCGACATAGATCGCCGTGAACACGATGAAGACGATGCCCAGGCCTGGAGCCGGGGTGGCGGCCACCACGGTGCGGATGATTCCGTAGACGACCCAGGGCTGGCGGCCGAATTCGGTCACGAACCAGCCGGCTTCCATCGTGACCACCGCGGCGGGACCGGCGGCGACGAGACACCACAGCAGCAGGCGGTTCTTGGGCAGCCGCCGCGATCGCAAGACCGCCGCCCAAAAGATCAGGGCCAGGGTTCCGAGACCCAATCCGAGCCCGACCATGGTGTCGAACGACAGGTGCACGACGATCGGGTTGGGCCGCTGGTCGCCTGGAAACGAATCAAGCCCGCGAACCTCGGCGTTGGGATCGAGCGCGGCCAGGATGCTCAATCCATACGGGATCTCGATCGCGTACAGGACCCGGTGCTCGGAGTCGCTCGGGATGCCTCCGAGGTGAATCGGGGCACCGCGCGTAGTCGCGTACAGGCCTTCCATCGCGGCGAACTTGGCCGGCTGGGCGCCGTAGATGAAGCGCGCGCTGGTGTCGCCGGTGATGCCGGCCAGCACGACCGCGATCCCGGCCATCGCCATGCCCAGCAGCAGTCCGCGGCGGTGGTGGACGTCAAAGCGGCCGCGCAGCATCCCCGCGGCATAGACGGAAGCCACCACGAAACCCGTGACGACGTACGCCGAGACCAGCATGTGGGTCGTCTCCGTCGGCGTGGCGGCGTTGAACGCAGCCGACACAGGATCGACCGACGCGAGCCGGCCGTTCGTCAACGTAAAGCCTGAGGGCGAGTTCATCCAGGCGTTGGCCATGACCACGAATACCGCCGAGGCCGCCCCACTCAGAGCCACGGGCAAGCCCGTCAGCCAGTGCTGTATCGGGCCCAAGCGATCCCATCCGTACAGGTACAGGCCGAGGAATATGGCCTCGAGGAAGAAGGCAAATCCTTCGGCCGAGAAGGGCAGGCCGATGATGCTGCCGCTGAAAGCCATGAAGCCCGGCCAGAGCAGACCGAGCTCGAAAGAAAGCACCGTGCCCGACACCGCACCGATCGCGAACAGGATGCCGAAGGCTGAAGACCAGCGCCGGGCGAGCGCGATCCAGGTTCCATCCCGCCGCCACAAGCCGATGCCTTCGGCGGTCGCCATGAGCAGCGGCACGCCGACGCCGAGGACCGCGAACACGATATGGAAACCCAGCGATGTGCCCATGCTGGCTCGGGCGAGAGTCGCGTTGTCCAACGATTCGAGACTACGAGCGACGCCGCACGCGGCTCAATCGATGATGTTCATCTCTCGGGCTGCCGCGACCGCTTCGATCTTCGAATGCACGCCCAGCTTCGTATCGAAGCTTCTGATGTGCGAACGCACGGTGGCGTAGCTGATGCCGAGACGGTCCGCGATCTCGCGGCTTGATTCGCCCTCGGCCATGAGCCTCAACACCTCGCGCTCTCGGGCGGTCAGGCTGTCACGTTTGACTCCGATTTCACCGTTGCGACTGAGCAGCGAGGCGATCATCGATGGCGGAATCAGCGAAGCGCCGTTGCCAACCTGCCTCACCGCCTCGATCAGGTCAGATGCAGCGCGCGACTTGTGAATGAATGCCCCAGCGCCGGCTTCGACTGCCGCGACACGGGCGGTCACGCTGTCGTCCCGGGTCAAGAAGACGAAGCGCACGTCGGGCCTGAGCCGGCGGATGGCGATCGCCGCGTCCAGACCCGTCCCGTCGGGGAGATGGAAGTCCATCACCACCAGGTCCGGGTCGGCTTGCTGGGCCAGGTGGATGGCTTCAGCAACTGAGCGCCCGTAGCCGCAAACCTCAATGTCGGGTTCGCTGTCGAGAAGCATCCCTAGACCGTCGGAGACGAGCTGATGATCGTCGACGATGACCACCTGGATCGCGCGGCCCCGCTCGGGGATCGCGCGCGAGGCGGAGCTCAGGCCAGCTCGGCCCGCCGCAAGTGATAACGGGCCGACATCCTGCCGATCAGGACACCGATCTGCTCCCGCTCATCATCTCTCGCGACGCGGAGCCGCTCCCGATAGGTCCCGAGCCAGTCGCAGATATCCGTGAGCGCGTCCGGGAGAGGTGGTCCGGCTGGAAGGGAGGGCACAGGAGCCGCTTGCCAATCGATCGCGAACGGGACTAACGCTACCCCCGCGTACCCCACCCCGTCACGAGCTCCACGGCGCCTCCCTCCAGCCACTCCTCGGAAAGTAACTGCTAAAGCGCAACTTTGGTCGTCAAAAATTCGGTATCTACTTGGGCCGCAACGTTGTAGAGTGGCGGGAGGAGAGACGATTTGATAGAGCCTGCCCCGCAGGCGTTTCGTCCGCTGCCTGGCGAGGATCACACCACGCTGGCGCTACCCGAGGTGGCGAGTTGGATCGCCATATACGAGGAGTTGTCCTCGGTGTTGCGCCTGGTGCTCTCCCGCATGGACGGCGACGGCGACGGCACGGACGCCTTTCGCCGCAACCTGTCCTTCGTCGACGAGCGCCTCACCCTTTGGCGCGATCGTCATCAAGCGCTCGCGGGCGTGGTCATCGATCGGAAGGATCATTCCCTTACTTTCGGGGGCCGTTACCTGAAGCTAACCCGGCGCGAGGCCGACCTGCTCGACTTCCTCGTCCGGCACCCCGGCCGGCACTTTACGACCCGGCAGCTGACGGTGCTGGCGTGGCAGAACTCCCGCCTGTCCGATGCGCAGGTGCGGACGTACATGATGCGGCTCCGCCGGAGGTTGCGCGAGGTGGGGCTCGAAGGCCTGATCACGATCGTGCGCAACCGGGGCTATGGCGCGGACCTGCCCAAGGTAGGAGTCGATGGGCATGCCTGACGCCCCGACGACGGCGGCGGCGGAATCGATCGTCGCGTCGCGGCAGCTTATCGCCCAGTCCAAGCGCTTGATGCTCACATCGATCGAGAGGCGGGCGCGACTACGTGGCGGCGAAGCCCTGCGGAAACGGGCCGAACGCATACGCGACGAGACCGCCAACGCTCATCGCATCTACCGGGCGGCGGTCCTGACCTGGGGACAGACGACCTCCCTGGAGTTTCGACTGATCGCGTACAGCTCTCTCGCCAACCTCGCCGAGGCGCTGGTCTTCCAGCTGCGCGACGGTCTCGGCGGCCAATCCGCCCAAGATCAGCTCGACCTGGCGATCGAGATCGAAAGCCTTCAGATCCTGATAGAGCAATGGCGGCTCAACGGTCGCCCGGCCGTGGCCCCTGCCGCTGCCTGACCGAGCCCCACCGCTTTAGGCCTTCAGCTCCTCCATCACGACCACAACGCCGCCTGCCCGGCCCCGACCCGCCAGCGTAGTGGCGGCCACGCGGCACCGCATGCGCTTGCCTCGGCGGTTGACGGCGTCCACGTCCATCTCCTGGTGGATCGGGTTCCCACGCAGGACTGAGCGGACCATCGTCCGCAGCTCCTTGGTCGGCAGCCCGATCTCGAGATCGAAGAACGACGTACCCAGGACCTCCTCAGACTTCAAACCCCAGAGGTCGGCGGCGCGTTCGTTCCAGACCCGAACTTCGAGGTCGGCGTCGAGGACAGCGGCGCCCAACCGTATGTTGCCGAGGATGGCGTGCATGAAAGTGTTGAGCCGGTTGGCGATCTCGGTGCGCTCCTGGAGAACACTGTTCATTCCCTGCAGCTCGGAGTTGGTGGACTCCAGCTCCTCGTTCATCGTTTCGAGCTCTTCGTTGGTCGACTGCAGCTCTTCGTTGGTGGTCTCCAGCTCTTCGACGGTCGACTGCAGCTCTTCGTTGGTGGTCTCGAGCTCCTCGTTGCTCGACTGCAGCTCTTCGTAGGCGGTCTCCACCTCCTGCTTCGCGCGCTCCAGCTCCGCGCGGAGCGCGACCTCGCCCGTGACCTCGATGAAGGTGACGATGGCGCCGGCGATCGCCGACCCGTCCTCGAGCAGCGGAGCAAACTGGAGGTTGAAACGGCGCATGGTGCCGTCTAAGTCGGCGTGATCGACGCCCGCGAGCCCGATCGTTCGGCGCTCACGAAAAACCTGGTCGATGGGCCCACGCAGGTCTGCTGGGCGATACGACTGCTCCAGGTCTTTGAGAGGACGTCCGACGTCGGTCACGCGAATGTCCAGCAGCCTCCGCGCCGACATGTTGGCGAGCACCAGGTTTCCCAGGGGGTCAACCACCATCTGTGGATAGGGAGAACCTTCTGTGGCCATCTCGTGAAGGCGGATCTGCTTCGATACCTGGTCGCTGGCGTCGGCATTGCCCGTCTGGGCCAGGATCATCAGACGTTCTCGCAGCGGCGGCCGCGGCACCCGCCTGAACACCCGATGCTTCAGCTCGACCGGCTCGAAGATCGACCCGTGCATGAGCAGCATCTCGGCTCGGCCCAGGAACAGGTAACCCTCGTCCTCGAGCGCGTAATGGAACCGGGCCAGCACCCGCCCCTGGGTCTCCGCGGTGAAGTACATGAGGGTGTTCCGGCAGATCAGCAGGTCGAGGCGCGAGATGGGCGCATCCTGCATCAGGTCGTGGCGCCCGAAGATCAACACGCGCCTCAGCGCCGCCTTGAAGGCGAGACGCCCGCCTTGGGATTCGAAGTACCGTGACCGCAGGCGGGCCTCCAGCGGCTCGAGGTCCTTCTCCGAGTAACCGGACCTGGCCTTGTTCAGGGCGTCCTCGTCGACGTCGGTGGCGTAGATCTTGACCCGGCGCAAGAACATTTCCTGCCCGAGGGCCTCGCAGAAGAGGATGGCCGCGGAATACGCCTCCTCGCCGGAGGCTGTGCCTGCGCTCCAGATTCGAATGGTCCCGGCCTTCGCCGCGATCTTGGGAACGACCTCCCTGGCGAGGTAGTCCCAGGTGGGCGGGTCGCGGAAGAACGTGGTGACGTTGATGAGGATCTTGTCGAAAAGAACCGCGAACTCGTCGGCATGGACTTGCAGGTAATCCTGGTAGGCGGCAAAGCTGCTCAAGCCAAGTTCAGCGCAGCGCTTGCCAATGCGCCTGACGATGGTCGTCCGCTTGTACCCCGTGTAGTTGAAGCCGCGGTTCTCGCGCAGGTACAGGAGCAGTGCCTCGAACTGCTTTCCGGTCTCGAGACTCAATCGCGCTCCCCGGAGCCCAGCAGGCTTTGCAGCGCGCCGGGGATTTCTTCGAGCGATAGTACGAAATCGACAGCGCCTGTTCGGATCGCCGCCGACGGCATGCCGAAGAACTCCGACGAGGCCTCGTCCTGAGCTATCACCGTGCCGCCCCGCTGCTTGATGGCGGTCACGCCGATGGAACCGTCGTGGCCCGTACCGGTCAGCACGACGGCGATCGCTCGCTTGCCGTACGACGCGGCGACAGACTCGAACAGCAGGTCGGCCGACGGCCGTACGAAGTTGACGAGTTCGGTCTGCGTGAGGCTGACACTGCCGTCGCGGTTGATGAGCATGTGATGGTCCGGCGGCGCCAGATACACGTGCCCCACCTGCACATGCGAGCCGGCGACGGCCTGGTGGATGGGCAGGACGGAGCGCCGGCCGACGATCTCGGCCATCAGGCTTCGGTGGCGGGGATCCAGGTGCTGAACGGCGACGATGGGGGCGGTGAACGTTGCCGGAAGACGGCTGAGGATGAGAGTCAGGGCGCCTAGCCCGCCCGCGGAGGCAGCGATGGCCACCACCGCGAACGGCGCTTTGTCCATCCGTGATCCGCGTCTCGGGATCCTGTTCGTCGGCGCGTTGGGCACCAGCCCATCCTAAGCGGCATCGGGCCGACCTGCCGCTTGCAGCGCAGGCCTCGAGATAATTGGTGTCACATGACGAGCAGCAGGACCCGCCCACGTCCGGCGGAGGCGCTGGACGAAACCGAGCGCCTTCGGCGCATGGCCGAGCTAGCAGTGTCAGTCGGCGCCAATGTCCAACCGGGACAGCTCGTCGTGGTCTCATGCCTGGTCGAGCACGCAGCCCTGGCACGCCAGATCGCACGGGCCGCGTACGAGGCCGGGGCCGGCCTGGTCGAGCCACGATATTTCGACCGGCACTTCACCCGCGCATTGGTCGAGCTCGGCCCGGAGTCATCACTGGGCGCATCGGCGCCCGGCGATGTGGCCATGCTCGAGACGCTCACCGCCCAGCGTGGAGCCTTCATACAGATCAGCGGCGACGCGGAGCCGAAGCTCCTGGCGGACCTCGACGGCGCCCGGGTCGGCAGGGCGCAGCCACGCGATTTCCTCGCCGAATGGGAAAACATGGTCAGCAACCGGCTCGTGACCTGGACGATCGTGCCGGCGCCCAACGCCGGCTGGGCGCAGCAGGTGTTCGGCAAACCCGACGTCGACGCCCTCTGGGCCGCGGTCGAGAAAGCCGTGCGCCTGGATCGGCCGGACCCCGTCGCCGCCTGGCGGGCACATATCGCGCGGCTCGACAGCATCGCGGGCGCCCTCACCGAGAGGCGGTTCGAGCTACTTCGTTACCGCGGGCCGGGCACCGATTTCACCGTCGGCCTGCTGCCCAGCAGCCGCTGGCGCTGCGCCAAGTTCGAGACCGCATACGGCCAGGCGCACGTACCCAACCTGCCGACCGAAGAGGTGTTCACCTCGCCTGACAAGCGGCGGGCTGATGGCAAGCTGCGCTCGACACGACCTTTGCAGGTCGCCGGCACGATGGTCACGGACCTGGAGCTCGTGTTTCGCGATGGCAAGATCGTAGAGGTCGACGCCGCCCAAGGCGCCGACGTGATCCGTGGGCAGCTCGAGATCGACGCCAATGCGGTACGCCTCGGCGAGGTGTCGCTCGTCGACGGTTCATCGGAGGTCGGCAAGCTCGGTCTCATCTTCTACAACACGCTGTTCGACGAAAACGCCACATGTCACGTCGCTTACGGCAGCGGGTTCGCATTCTGCGTCGACGATGAGGCTGATCGGGAAGCAGGATTGAACAGCTCGAGCGCTCACACCGACTTCATGGTCGGTGGCCCGGACGTCGAGATCGACGGGCAGGCGAGCGGGGGGACCTGGACGCCAATCATCCGCGGCGACGAGTTCCAGATCCACTAGGGACGCTCGGCCAACAACCTCCGGACGTCGCGCGCGACCTCGACGTCTTCGCGCGCGTGGACCACCAGCGTTCGCACGATCGCTTGACGCGAGCTGACGTCTCCATCGCCTTTGATCGCCGCGTTCGTCTCCGCGTCGATCTCGATACCGAGGAAGCGCAGGCCGGCCGCCGCCTCGGCTCGCACCACCGCTGAGTTCTCACCCACTCCGCCGGTGAAGACGAGCGCGTCGAGACCATTCATGGCGGAGGCCATTGATGCGGTGCAGGCGCGCAGGCGGTGGATGTACACGTCGAACGCGAGTCCGGCTTCTTCATCGCCGGCGGCCCGCCTGTCGAGGACCTCACGCATGTCTTCGGTCCCCGCGAGGCCGAGCAGCCCCGACCGGCCGTCGAGCGCCTCGGTGAGCTGGTGCTCGGTCATCCGCTCGTGGCGCTGGAGCCACAGGATCACGCCGGGGTCGATGCTTCCCGACCTTGTCGCCATGACCAGGCCCTCGAGGGGAGTGAATCCCATGGTCGTGTCCACCGAGCGACCGCCGCTCACAGCCGCCAGCGAAGCGCCGGAGCCCAGGTGGCAGGTGACTATTCGGAGGTCGGCCTGGGGTACGGACAGCAGGTCGCTCACCCGGCGCGCCGCGTACGCATGTGAGAAGCCGTGGAACCCGTAGCGCTTGATTCCGTACCGGCGCCGCCATCTCTCCGGGATCGCGTATGTCGCGGCGGACGCGGGAATCGTCGAGTGGAACGACGTGTCGAAGCACGCGGCCGCGGGGATGCGAGGAAGCAGTTTGCGGACTGCCATGATGGCGGTGATCGCGGCGGGCATATGGAGGGGCGCCAGGTCGGCGATCGAATGGAGGTAAGCGACCACGCGGGCATCGATCCGGACTGAGCCCGTGTAGCGGGGCCCTCCGTGGACGACCCGATGCCCGACGGCATCGACGCCCTCCATCGCGGCCACGGCCGTCTTCAAGTTCGAATTCTTGAAACGACCCGCCGACGCTTTGAGCTCGTGGTTGACGACCTCCTCCCCATCCGCGCCCACCAGGCTCACCTTGAGCGAGCTCGAGCCCGCGTTGACGACGAGTACTCGCACCGCCTAACCCGCCCGCGTGGCCAGGGCGGCGCAGCCGACGGGCGATGAGCGAAAACCGCGGAGGCTTTCGCTCATGCCTAATACGGCCAAGTCCAGTCGCGAATGTCGGGTGGATCGTCGCCGACGTCGCGGGTGTACTGCCGGTGGCGCATCCGCTCGTCCTCCATCAGCTGCCTGGTATGGGCGGCCCGCGAGCGCAACCCGGGCACCCGATCGATCACGTCCATGACGAGATGAAATCGGTCCAGGTCGTTGAGCATGACCATGTCGAACGGGGTCGTCGTCGTGCCCTCCTCCCTGTACCCGCGCACGTGGATGTTGTCGTGATTGGTGCGGCGGTACGTCAGGCGATGGATCAACCATGGATAGCCGTGATACGCGAAGATCACCGGCCGGTCGAGGGTGAAAAACGCGTCGAACTCAGGGTCGGCCAGCCCGTGCGGATGCTCGGTCGACGGCTGCAGGCGCATCAGGTCGACGACGTTGACCACGCGCACCTTCACGGACGGAAGATGCTTGCGGATCAGGTCCACAGCGGCCAGAGTCTCCAGTGTGGGGATGTCGCCCGCGCACGCCATGACCACATCGGGCTCTCCTTCCACATCGTTGGAGGCCCATTCCCAGATGCCGATGCCACGCGTGGTGTGCGCGATGGCTTCGTCCATCGGCAGGTAAGTGAGCGCGGGCTGCTTGCCGGCGACGATCACGTTGACATAGTTCCGGCTGCGCAGGCAGTGGTCTGCGACCGAGAGCAGGGTGTTGGTATCAGGGGCCAAGTAGACGCGGATCACCTCGGCCTTCTTGTTGACCACATGGTCGATGAACCCAGGGTCCTGGTGAGTGAACCCATTGTGGTCCTGGCGCCAAACGTGGGACGTGAGGAGGTAGTTCAAAGAAGCAATCGGCTTTCGCCACGGGATACCACGGGTCACCTTCAACCACTTGGCATGCTGGTTGAACATCGAATCGACGATATGGATGAATGCCTCGTAGCAGTTGAACATGCCGTGCCGGCCCGTCAGCAAGTACCCCTCGAGCCAGCCCTGGCACAGGTGCTCGCTGAGCACCTCCATCACGCGGCCGTCGGGCGCCAGATGGACATCCGACGCCTTCAGTTCCGCCTCCCAGACACGATTGGTCGCCTCGAACACGGCGCTCAGTCGATTGGAGTCGGTTTCGTCGGGCCCCATGAGCCGGAAGGTGTCGGGGTTCTTGGCGATTACGTCGCGCAGGAATTCGCCCAGCACACGCGTGGCCTCGCTGGTCTTCGTGCCTGGTTTGGGCACGTCGACCGCGTAATCGCGGAAGTCGGGCAGGCGGAGCTCGTCCAGAAGGAGGCCGCCGTTGGCATGCGGGTTCGCGCTCATGCGCCGGGCACCACGCGGCGGCAGAGCGGCGAGCTCCGGGACGAGCCGCCCGTTCTTGTCGAAGAGCTCGTCCGGGTGGTAGCCGCGCATCCACTGCTCGAGCATCTGGATGTGCTCCGGCTTGGATCGGAAGTCGGTGATGGGGACCTGGTGCGCGCGAAACGTACCCTCGACCTGGACGCCGTCTACGACCTTCGGGCCCGTCCAGCCCTTGGGCGTGCGCAGGACGATCATCGGCCAGCGCGGGCGGCCGGCTGCGCCTGACTTCCGAGCCTCTTGCTGGATTCGCGAGATGTCGTCCAGCGCCGCATCCAGCG
>VBHB01000025.1 GCA_005880315.1 Chloroflexota bacterium
GTGCTGTGACCGCTCGCACATAGATAGAACGAGAGCCACAGCTCGAAAGCTACGGTCGGCGGAAGGGCAGCAGCTCCAACTGCTCAAACCGATCCTGGACCGCCTCTCGCAGCTCGTTCGACAGCGTTCTCAGGCGTTCCTGCGCACCACGGTCGTCGAGACTCAAGGTGCGAAGCCTGCGGAGGACTGTCTGCATCGCGTAAAGGCCCGACGGCTCGTCGCTGGTCATGCGACCCGCTGCGCTGCGAAGCTCGCGCGCGACCTCTTCATGGCTATGTGCGCGCAGCCAGCTGCCGAGGCGCGAAGCGGCGACGAGCACTCGCTGGGTTTTCGGGTTGAGACCGGTGGCAACGACCTCGCGCGGCTTCGTTGGCTGGAAAGCCGAAAGGGAGGGTCGGCGGCGGCGCAAGACTCCGATGCGCCGGACGAGGCTCTTGGTGTTGGGTCCGAGCATGACGAGGATTCCCGCCACGATCAGAAGACCGGCGACCAGCCCCGCCAGCACCTCGAGCATTGTGCCTAGCGTACATTCTTGACGGCGTCGCGACGTTTATCGGGGGTTTAGAGAGTGGCAGGCGGTTATCGACCTTTGGCCGTGGTCACGGGCGCGTCGTCTGGGATCGGCGCCGCCACGGTAGTGGGATTGGGGCGTGCCGGTTACCGGATCGCGGCCGGTGCGCGTCGATTGGAGCGAGTACGTCGTGTGGTAGGTGAGTCTGGCGTTTCACTTCCTCTTGACGTGACCAAGCTCGAGAGCATCGACGCCTTCGTGGCCGAGGTCAAAAAGAAATTCGGCCGCATCGATGTGCTGGTCAACAATGCGGGTCTCGCGCGCGGCCTCGCGCCCATAGCGGAGGGTAAAGACGAGGACTGGATCGAGATGTGGGAGGCCAACGTGCTCGGGCTGCTGCGAATGACTCGAGCGTCACTGCCCCTGTTGCGCAAGGCGCGCCATGGACACATCGTCAACCTCGGATCGATCGCCGGGTTCGAGGTCTACAAGGGCGGGGCGGGCTACACCGCCACCAAGCATGCGGTGCATGCCATCTCGCGCACGCTGCGGCTTGAGCTGAACGGCGAGCCGATCCGCGTCACCGAGATCATGCCGGGCATGGTCAAGACGGAGTTCAGCGTAGTGCGGTTTCACGGCGATCGCGATGCGGCCGAAGCCGTCTATAAAGGTGTGAAGCCGCTCGTCGCATCCGACATCGCCGACACCATCGTTTACGCCGTTACACGTCCGCCTCACGTGGATGTCGACGAGCTCGTGATCCGTCCCGTCGCCCAGGCCGCAAGCTTTCTGGTCGCCCGAAAGCCGTAGCTTCTGTCGACCGGCTCAGTGGATGCGGTGCCAGCTCTTACCGTTCCACGCCCACTCGGCGGTGCTCAACTTGCCTCCGGTGCCAGGAGTTTCGTCGAGTCCTCCGAACACGAGGATCTCATGGCCGTCGAAAGCAGCTCCAAAACCGAGGAGCCTCGGCCCGGGCATGGTGGTATTGACCGGAGCCCATGTGCCGGCCGACCAACGCCAGATCTCGACCTGGTTCGAATACGGAGCGTTCGCCAGCAGCCACAGCGAATGCCGGTCGGCCACGACGAGTCCCGACACAGGGAGCCGTTGATCGGTGGCCGCGGTTTGCAGCTGCCAGTCCGAACCAGTCCATCGCCAGGTATTCGTCATCGCATCCTTGGGAATGCGAAAACCGCCGAAGGCAATCGGGTCGCCGGTCGCGGGATCGATGCCCAGGCTCGCTCCCAGCCGCGAAGAAGGCGAATGCTCTGGATGCAGTTCTTGCCAGCCCGCATTGGTCAACAACCATGTCTCTTCGGTATCAGAGTCCGCTCCGATCATGAATACGCCGCCGAGCCGAGGATCGTCGATCGCGGTCGGACCAGCGAGTCTCGGTCCAGCACCGAGCACCTGACTCCATGCCCCGCTACGGAATTGCCAGGTTTGATAAAGCGCTACGTACGCATCGGATGCGGTGGCATCCCAGCCGCCGTAGGCGACGACGCTCTTGGTCGAGGGATCGGATGCCAGCGCCGGACCGAAAACGGGATGGCCGCCAAAAGCGGGCTCCTCGCTCCAGCACGATCCAGACCACATCCAGGTGGCATCGGAGCCCGTTGCGTCATCGAGCCGGTCGAAGACCAGAATCCCCGACCCTGAGGGAAGCGTCGCGGCCGTGGAACCGATCGCCGGCAGCCACGAATGGCATGGCGCCTGCGCGGCGGTTGCTGACGAATTGCACGCGGCCATCAGCAACGCAGGTCCAATGAGGCCGAGGGCGGCGATCCTTGCGGCGCCCACCCTTATTGCTTCTCGTACTTGATCAAGCCGGCCGCACGGGCTTCGGCAATCGTCATTCAACAACCGGGGTCGCCGTAGTTTCCGCAGCACACCTGCCGACGGACGATTTTGCGCCCAACGTTACCGAACAACCGCCCAGTCCTTTCGAAAAAACCGTAATCGCCCGATCTCAGATTCTCGAAAAAGCCAGACGGGCGGGCGCCTTGCTCCGATTTCTTCTCGCTCATCACTCAAATGTTCTCTTAGAGAGTCAACGCGTAGCCCGGAGCCCGGCCCCAAAGCAAACGTAGTAGTCCTCTTTCTCGCAATTTTTCTCGCCAAGAATGCGGAAGGGGACCGTTGTCCCCTTTCTCGCTCTCATTCGTAGTAATTGTTCGCGAACTCGATCCACCCGGGATTTGGGCACCCACTGGAGGTGTGTGCATGGGTGCAGTGAACGCCGATCACCGGACCCGGGTCGATGTACAGCTGTCCGTGGATGATGACGCCGTCGCCTGCATGTGCGGGCACGCGCGTGGCCAGGCCAGTGTTGTGGTCGACCTCCAGCCTCTCGCCCGTTGCGGCCCTGACGACAAAGCGCTCGTGATCTCCTGACTCAACCGGGTCGGTCACCAGCGTTGCATCGAACGTCACCTCGGCCCCGTTGCTGCCGCTGACGACGTCTTGGTGAAATCCCTGATCGTCCGCCGATTCGCGTTCACCGCAACCAACCGCCGCGATGAGAACCAGCACGAGCGCCGCCACGGCGACGCCGGTTCGACCCCAGGTCATAGAGCCAGGGCCTGCTCCAGGGAAAGCTTGCCCTCGTAGAGCGAACGCCCGAGGATTACGGCGGCGGCGCGCGCTTCGCGCACACGGCGGATGTCGTGCAGCGACGAGATTCCGCCTCCGTACTGCACCGGCAGCTCGGTCATGCCGAGGACCCGCTCGAGCGTGGCGAGGTCTGGACCGGCGAGCGTACCGTCCCGCTCGGTGCAGGTGAGGATGATCCCGGCCAGCGGAAGCACGTTCCAGCGAGGGATGAGCTCCGAGATGTCCAGCGGCTCGGTCTCAGTCCATCCACTCACGGCGGGAAGGCCGTCCCGCACGTCGAGCGCCGCCATGACATGACCGGGGAAGCGATGGGCGCATTCAGCCAGCATCTCCGGCTCGCGCACCGCGGCCGTGCCCAAGACAACCGACCCTGCGCCGGCGCCGATCCAGGCTTCCACCTGGGCTGCCGTGCGGATGCCGCCTGCGACCTGGATGGTCAGTCCGGCCTCGATGACGGCTTCGATCACGGTGCGGTTGTCGTGCTCGCCGCGCGCGGCGTCCAGGTCGACTACATGCAGGCGCTCAGCGCCCGCCCGAGCGAAGTCCACCGCGATCGTGGCGGGATCGTCGGAGTAGACCGTCCGCTGATCGAAGTCACCCCGAACGAGCCGGACGCAGTGGCCGTTCATGATGTCGATCGCGGGGATCACCAGCACCCCACTATCCTGATCGGCCGGCCGGCTTTCTGGCCTACCTGTAGTTGGTGAACTGGAGCGGGACGGGGATGTCCTCCGCCTCGCGAAGGCTCTTGATCACCGACTGCAGCGTGTCCTTGTCCTTGCTCACCACTCGAAGCTGGTCGCCCTGGATGCGCACCTGGAGCTTGGGGCTCACGTTCTGGATCCGCTTGCGCAAGTCCCGCGCAAGGTCGTCGGTGATGCCGGCGTTGAGCTGCACCTCGATCTGACCGCGCCCTTTGCCCACCGTTTTAGGGTCGCCTGCTTTAAGTAGCTTGGGCGACAGCTGGCGGCGGGCCGCCTTCTCGCGGAGCACCTGGAGGGCGGCCTTCGCGCGCTCCTCACTCGCCGACTCGATCAGGATCTTCTGGTCCTGCCGGTCATAGATCGTCTGGGTGTCTTTGAAGTCGAAGCGGGTGGTCACCTCTCGCCGAGCCTGGTCGAGGGCATTGGTGATCTCGGCGGGATCGAACTCCGAGACGACGTCGAAGGAAAATTCAGCCACTGGTGTGCAGGATGGCGTAGACGCCGGCATATACGGCCGCGGCCGCCAACACGAGGCCGAGAATCGAGGACAGCGCCAGCGCAGCTCCGATCCCGACCGTACCTTCGTCCAGCGGCTCAGGGGGAGGCTTGTCATACGGGTCCGGGCCGAAGTCGAGGTCATAGACCCCTTCTTCTCGGGATCGGGCCACGAGCTCGTCGAGTACCGGTTTGCCCCCCGGCGGTAGCGGCTTCGTGGAAATATCGGCGACTGCATCTTTGAGGTTATCGCGGGTGCGCCCAAGCCCGGCCACGGCCAGGTCCAGGGTCTCCATCGCTGCCGGCGTCGGGTACTTCCGGCGCAGGTCCGCGATGATGCCGTAGAGGCTCACATGGGCGATTCTTTCAGAAGCCGAGGGCCCCGTGCAGGTGGCCCTTACTATTAAGACCGGAGTGGTTGTGGAAACTAAATCGAAGGCTGCGGCCAAAAAGTCGGCGACCCATCCGAACACGTGGGTGTTCTACGACGGCGAGTTCGGCCGCTACCACGACATCAGGCTAGGCCTGATGACGCACGCGCTTCATTACGGAACCGGGTGCTTCGAGGGCATCCGCGCTTACTGGAACCCGAAGCAAGAACAGCTCCACCTCCTGCAGGCGCCCGCGCACTACACGAGGCTGCAGCGGTCGGCAAACGTCATGCGCATGACCGTGCCCTACTCGACCGAGGAGCTCGTCAACCTCACGGTCGAGCTTCTTCGACGCAACCAGTTCAAGTCCGACGTCTACATCCGTCCACTTCTATATGCGTCCAGCGAGGAGATCGGCGTGCGTCTCCACAACCTGGAGCACAGCTTCTTCATCTACGCGATTCCATTCGGGAACTACGTCGAGATCGAGTCGGGAATCCGGTGCATGGTCAGCTCGTGGCGCCGCGTGCCCGACCAGTCGCTGCCCGCGCGCGCGAAGATCACAGGCTCGTATGCGCAGTCGGCGCTGGCCAAGTCGGAGGCCGTCGAGTCCGGATTTGACGAGGCGATCGTCCTCACGGTCGACGGCCATGTTTCCGAAGGCTCGGCCGAGAACGTGTTCATGCTCAAGGACGGCGTGTTCGTGACTCCGCCGGTCACCGACGACATCCTCGAAGGCGTCACGCGCACGCTGATCATGGATCTGATCAAGAGCGAGCTGGGCAAGAGCGTCCTGGAACGCAGCATCGACCGCACCGAGCTCTACACGTGCGATGAGTTGCTCCTCTGTGGAACCGGAGCGCAGATCTCACCAGTGATCGAAGTCGACCGGCGGCGCGTCGGCACGGGCAAGGTCGGAGAGTTCACGCAGGAGCTCCAGAGCATCTACTTCGACGCCGTGCGCGGCGACTCACCGAAGTTCAAGGACTGGACGATCCCCGTTTATTAGATCTAGCTTGACGCGGCGATGAAGATTATCGTTGCGCCGAACTCGTTCAAGGGCAGCCTGTCAGCATCTCAGGCCGCCGCCGCGATCGCGCGTGGCGTCCGGCAGGCACGGCCCGAAGTCGAGGTCGTGGAGATCCCAGTGGCCGACGGCGGCGAGGGCACCGTCGAAGCCCTCGTCTCGGCACGGAAGGGCACATATCGATCAGCAGACGTCGAGGGCCCGCTCGGCGGCCCGGTGCGCGCCACGTACGGTTTGATCGACAACGGGGCCACGGGGGTGGTCGAGCTGGCCTCCGCGAGCGGGCTCACTCTGATACCGGCCGAGAAGCGCGATCCGCGCATAACCTCCACATTCGGTTTCGGCCAGCTGCTCGATGCCGTGCGCCGGCAGGGCGTGGGCCAAATCATCGCCGGAATCGGCGGGTCGGCCACCAACGACGGCGGCGCCGGGATAGCCCAGGCGCTGGGTTTCAGGCTGCTCGATGCGAGCGGCCACGAACTGCCCCGAGGCGGAGCCGCGCTGGCCCGACTCGACCGAATCGACGCGTCGGGGTTGGACCCGTCCTGGCGCTCGATCAGCGTGATGGTCGCCAGCGATGTCACCAACCCGCTCACCGGGCCGCGGGGCGCCAGTTACGTCTACGGGCCGCAGAAGGGCGCAGACGACAAAGCCGTTCGGGAGCTCGACCAGGCTCTGGCCAGGCTGGCCGACGTGATCGAGCGCGACCTCAAAAAGAAACTTGCCGACATTCCCGGCGCCGGTGCCGCCGGGGGCGCAGGGGCCGGTCTGATTGCCTTTCTCGCCGCTCGCCTCGTGCCGGGAGCTGCGCTGGTGGTCGACGCGAGCGGGTTCGACGACGCGTTGCCAGGAGCCCGGCTGGTGATCACCGGCGAGGGCCGGGTCGACGCCCAGACCGCCTATGGCAAGGCCCCAGGCGAGGTGGCGAAGCGGGCTCGGGCGGCGGGCGTCCCGGTCCTGCTCCTGGCCGGCAGCAAAGGCAGCGGCTGGGAATCTTTGAGTTCGCTGGGCGTCGATTCGATCGTTACCTTGGCTGAAGACGGCGATCCGGAAGGGCACAATCTGCAGGTCCTCATGCACGACGCCGCACCAGAACTGACCCGGGCCGCAGCCCGCGCCGTTCAAGAATTGCTGTGACAGACGAACCGGACATCGCCGCCAAGGTCGGAGTCGATCCGACCGACGTAGAGCTGGTCCGCGCGTATCGCGACGGCGATGTCCATGCATTCGAAGAGCTGCACCGCCGCTACGTCGCTTCGATCTACAGGCTCGTTCGGCGCAAGCTCGGCGATGCGCTGCTCGCCGAGGACATCGCGCAGGAAACATTCATGAAAGCCCTGCGCATGATGGACCGCGTCGACGATTCGTTCAA
This sequence comes from Chloroflexota bacterium, assembly GCA_005880315.1. Lineage (GTDB taxonomy): Bacteria > Chloroflexota > Dormibacteria > Dormibacterales > Dormibacteraceae > UBA10449. Next base: position 7,094 of record VBHB01000025.1, read on the forward strand.
CTTCGGCGGTTGGGTGCATACAGTGGCCCGCAACCTCTGCTTCGACGAGCTGCGCAGGCGCCAGCGGGACCTCAGGGTGGAGGGCACGGACGACGAGGACGATGAGCTCCTGGCCAACCTTCCATCAACTTCTCGCAGCTTCGACCCGGTTGACGTACAGGAATCGAACGAGACTCGAAGACGTGTGTGGGCTGTCGCCCAGCGATTGCCCGAGAAGTACCGCCTGGTGCTGACGCTGCGTGAGCTTCAGGACCTCAGCTACCGGCAGATCGCCCGAACCCTGAAGATGTCTGAGAGCGCCGTCGAAACCCTGCTCTACCGTGCCCGCCTTCGCTTCAAGGAGGAGTACCTCGCGTCCGAGACCGCGGCCGATCTGACTCACGAGGAGGTGGCCCCATTGCTCGCTCCATATTTGGCAGGGAAGCTGCGGCGGAATCAGGCCGAATCCGTGCGTAGGCACATAGCCACGTGCGCCAAGTGCTCCAGGCGATTGGGTCGCCGGATGGTCCGCAGGACTCCCGCCAAATGAGGGTTAGTAGAGTAGGTGATGGCATGGCCAAGGTAGTCGTCCGCTTTTTCGACGATGAGACCCTCGAGGGGATCGCCCGTGATCTCGATTTCGACGAGCCGGACTTCCTGGTCGAGGTCGACGACGCCGGCGGCCTGGAGAATAACGAGACCGCCTGGATACCGCTGACGGCGGTGAAGTGGGTGGAGCTGCCCCGAGACCAGAATCTCGCTTCTGAGACGCCGACTCGAAAGGTGGCCATCCGGTTTCTCGATGGCGAGGTACTGCGCGGCCATCTGGACGGTACCCTCGAGCGGCACCGCTACGGCGTCGTGCTGCACCTGCACGGCGAGCAGGCCGACAGCCCGATTCGCAAGCTCGGGATCCCGTTCTCAGCGGTCAAAGCGCTCTTCTTCATCCGCGAGTTCGACGCTCGTGGCGAGGACGCCGGCACTGCTTCGGAGGCCTACCTCGCGCGGCGCACCATGGCCCCGCTGCTCGACGTGCTCGAGGAGATGGACATGCTCACTCGGCTGCACCGCGACGGGCTGTTGTCGGACGACGAGTACGCCAGCAAGCGAACGCTGGTGCTGGAGAGGCTCTAGCGGTCTCGGCTTCGGCCTAGCGGGGAGGGATCGGGCGCCAGAAGGCCCCGTCCCACCAGTACCTGCCGTCCGGTGACAGCCGCTCGACGGGGATCGCCTGGGGCCGGCGCCGGCGCGTGATCAACACGGCCACCCAGATCGACAGTGCGGCCAGGCCAAGCGTGAGCACAAAGCCGGCCACGACAGTGTTCGTCGCCGCCTGAGGGTCGATGGGGCCGAAGAAGGGATTGGACAACCCACCACCGCCCGTGCCGGTGGCACTTGCGCTGCCACCGGTCGTGCTGCAGGCGAGGACGCTGAGAGGCGCCCAGACCGCAAACGAGATCGCCATCAAGGCTGCGCTCGCCAGCTTCCGGGCCCTCAGGAAGATGTTCGTCACCGTACCCATGTTCAACGTAAAGCGGGTCGAAATCCAGCTAGCCGAATGGGCGGGGCGCCGGCATCAGCCGCCACGAGCTCCCGTCCCACCAGTACGCCCCATCTGCGGATCGCGAGGCTGAGTTCGGGGGATCGGATGACGCCTCCCGCCATCGCTGCCCATCCCACCAATAGGCTCCGTCGGGCGACATGTTGGGAATCATCGGAGCTAGACCGGCTTTTGGCCGTCGCAACGCGAGAAGCAGGATCAACAGCACCGCGCCGAGCACCAGCGCGAGCACCACGAATCCCACCACGATGAAGCTGCTCGGCACCCTGAACGAATTCGTCACCGCGGCGGTCAAAGGGTTCGTCCACTGGCTTTTAGGAATGGTCTCGGGAGGGGCCGTCTCGAACAATGCGTGGACTTGCAGCTGTAGAGCCGACGTCAGGTCGTCGGTATCCGACCCCATCAGGGCCTCGTAGACGTCATTCCCCTTCAACAACACGCCGACGTAGTCGTGGAACAGCGTGGCGCCAGATCCCTCATCCAATTTGGCCCCAAACGAGTCGGGAATCGGAGCAGTGTCGATAGCCCCCTGGTACTGCTTCGCCGCACTGGTCGAACGGTTGACTGCGTTGAAAAGCGCGCCGGCGCCAGTGCCGGACGAGTGCTCGAAGACACGTTCGATCAAGACGCGGTGGGTGCCCCGCTCCACCCAAGTGCGGGCGTAGCCTCGCACGAACCCATACACGCGCAGGTAGGTCGCAAGGTGGCTGCCGTCCTCCCCGATTGCGCTGACATAATCGGCGTACTGCTGCGCCGTAAACGGACCATCGAGTATGTCCGGCGCAGGTGGGGCCTCGATGTACTCACTGGTTGGCGGATAAGCCAGCACGTAGCGGAGATCGACCGCCGATTCGCCCAGGACGATGGTGGGTATCGCGATCCAGGCGATCGCAAGTGCTGCCGCAACCTTGGCTCGGTTCACTGGGCCTGCGCTCTGGCGTTCAGGACCGGACGCCAGGTGCGCCCATCCCACCAGTACGCCCCGTCGGGCGAGCGCTGGGCTGAGGGCGGGACCTCGACCCTCGCGTCGCGCCACTGCGTGCCGTCCCACCAGTAGGCTCCGTCGGGCGACATCGTCAATCCACCCGCGAGAACCCCCAGCGATTGACGACGTCGGCGTGTGACCAGCACAACGGCGATCGCGGCGACGAGCCCCAGGAACAGGATCAAGGCGCCGGCCGCGATCTCGACGTTGCGGACGAGGTCGTTGACCACAGTCTGGCCCGCGCCTGGCGGCAAATCCGTGTGGGCCGGCGCAGTCTCGTACATCGCGGCCGCCTGGGTCACCGCCGGCCGCGAAAGGTCATTGACATCGGAATCCATATGCACCACGAAGACAAGGTTGCCTTTCGCGAACTCGACCCGGTACTGGTTGCCGCTGCCGGACGCGTAGAGCACCGCCCCGAACGAGTTGGGCAGCGAGGCGGGGACGGGGATTGGCCCGGTGTACTGCTTGGCGTGCTCGGATCCGTTCTTCAAGGTCCCGTACCAGTAGCCGGCGCCGCGGGAGTCCCGGAATTCGAACACGCGCTCCACCAGCAGGTCCTGTGTGCCGCTCTGCTCCCACTCGAGCCCGTAGCCTCGGGTGAAGCCGTCGAGGTTGAGCTCCGTCTCGATGGCGCCAGGACTCGACCCGGCCGCCTTCAAGAACAGCGCGTAGTCGTGCGAGCTGAACCCTCCGACCAGCCTGTCAGCCGCCGGGCCGACGTCCACCCAATCCGTCCCCGGCGGGGTTGCCAGAAGCGTGCTCAGGTCGGTGGCGGCGGCCACTGGCGAGGCGCCGATCAGCGCCAGGGCGGCGATACCACCCGAGATGCGTGCCACCGCGCCCACACCCTGGATGTTAGGGGGCCCCATACGAGCGCGGCGTAGAATTCCGACCAGTGGCCGAACGCAACGGGTCGCGTAATGGAAATCGGGCTGTGAAGGGCTCGTTCAAGGTCAAAGCGGGCCTTGCGCAGATGCTCAAGGGCGGCGTGATCATGGACGTCGTCACGCCTGAGCACGCCCGCATTGCTCAGGAGGCAGGCGCCTGTAGCGTGATGGCGCTCGAGCGGGTCCCGGCCGACATCCGCAAGGAAGGCGGCGTGGCCCGGATGTCCGACCCTGCGTTGATCCGCTCGATCATGGAGGCGGTCACGATCCCGGTGATGGCGAAGGTCCGGATCGGCCACTTCGTCGAGGCGCAGATCCTCGAGTCCATGGGCATCGACTACATCGACGAGTCCGAGGTGCTCACGCCCGCAGACGAGGAAAACCACATCGACAAGCACCCGTTCAAGGTCCCGTTCGTGTGCGGCTGCCGCGACCTGGGCGAGGCGCTTCGTCGCATCGCTGAAGGCGCTGCAATGATCCGCACCAAGGGCGAGGCCGGAACCGGGAATGTCGTCGAGGCGGTGCGCCACGCGCGCGCGGTCAACGCCGGCATCCGCAAGCTGCAGGGCATGAACCACGCGGAGCTCGTACACGAGGCGAAGCAAATCGGCGCTCCGGTCGACCTTCTCGCCGAATGCCAGCGCCTGGGCCGGTTGCCGGTGGTCAACTTCGCGGCGGGGGGCATCGCGACTCCCGCGGACGCGGCGTTGATGATGCAGTTGGGCGTGGACGGCGTGTTCGTCGGCTCGGGCATCTTCAAGTCAGAGGACCCCTTGAAGCGTGCCAAGGCGATCGTCGCCGCAACCACTTACTACGACAAGCCGGATGTCCTCGCGGAGGTCTCCGCAGGACTCGGCAAGGCGATGCCCGGGCTCGAGATCCCCGCCATCCCGAAGGAAGAGCTGCTCGCTGCCAGAGGCTGGTAGTCGCAGAACGCGCTCCGCGCGTCCGGTCAACAAGCAGGTGCGCAACGACGCTCCTCTGGTCGGGGTCCTCGCGATGCAGGGCGCGTTTGCGGAGCACCAGCGCGCGCTCGAAGCAAGCGGCGCGCGAACGCGTCTTGTCAAGGATCTCGAAGACCTCGAAGGCCTCGACGCCCTGGTGCTGCCGGGCGGCGAGAGCACGACCATGACCATGCTGATGGAGCGCGTCGGCCTGCTCGAACCGTTACGGGACGCCATTTCACGAGGCTTGCCGACGCTGGCGACATGCGCAGGCATGATCGTGCTCGCGCGCGATGTCACCGGTGGGATAGAGGGCCAGCGGGGCATGGGCTTGCTCGACATCGCGGTCAGGCGAAACGGCTACGGCCGCCAGATCGATAGCTTCGAAGCCGACCTCGAAGTCGCTGGCCTGGGCGGCAAGACCTTTCCGGGCGTGTTCATCCGGTCGCCGTTGCTGGAGTCGACGGGCAGCGCGGAAGTCGTTGCCACGCACGAAGGCCGCGCCGTGGCGGTGCGACAGGGCAGCATCCTCGCGCTCTGCTTTCACCCCGAGCTGACAAGCGACCGGCGTCTGCATCAGGAGCTGGTGAGGATGGCGGGGGTGGGGCGCTCATGAAACTACGGGCTGCCAGCGTGCTCGACCTGGCGCGCATCGAGGAGATGCACCGATCGGCCGACCGCCTGCTCAACAACACGGACCCGCCGGCTGCGAGGCTGTGGTCCTTGCTGAGCTCCACCCTCTCGGCCTTCCTTCCCCTGGCACAGGAGTCGCTGATCTACGTTGCCGAAGAGGGCGGCAAGGTCGTCGGCTACGTGCAGGCTTCGGGCTCGCAGCGCGGCCTCGAGCTTTCGCGCGCCAAGGTGCTCCAGGTGCTGAACCTGCAGGTAGCGGACGGCTCGGATACCGACACGGTGGCGCCGGCGCTCGTCGATCACCTTTGCAACCAGGCGCTCGAGCGCGGGGCGCACAGGCTGTTCGTACGGCTGCCGGAACGCGATGCGCTGCTGCCCGTCTTCAGGCTCCGCGGTTTTCGCCAGTACGCCACCGAGGTGGTCGTTTACGCGGACAAGACCGGCCAGCGCCTCGCCGCGTCGCCCGAAGGGGCGCGCCAGATGAAACGCGGCGATGGGCGGCGCCTCTACCAGCTTTACAGGAAGGTCACGCCGCAGGGCGTGTCACAGCTCGAAGCCCCTACGTACCGGGACTGGCGCGCCCTCCACGGAGAGTGGACGGGGCGCCTCGCGCCGCGCGGCTCGAACAAAGAAGAGGTCGTCGTGGAGCGGGTCGAAGTCGTTGGCTGGGTGAAGGTCGAACGGAGCACGGGCGCGCGTCCGAGCACCCTGAGCTTCATGGTTCTGCCCGAGAGGCCGCTTCCCGACGAGCTCGCCGACCTCGGCCTGTCGCTGCTCGGCAACACCGATGCGCCGGCCTGGTCGAGCCTGCGCCACTATGATTCCCACATGATCGACGCCCTACGAGGGCGTGGGTTCAGCGTGCTGCTGACGCAGCTTCTCCTCGTCAAGGAGCTGGCCCTTCGGGTCCCAGTGGCCGAGAAAGGACTGGGCTGCCCACCGACCTCGCGCGAGCACTGCACGAGCGCACCGATCCCGGCGAGCTGCTGGAGATCGTGCTCGACCTCGGCCGCGAGCCAGAAGCCCGCGTGCCCGGGCGCGAGGTGCTGCTTGCCGACCGGCCGGTTTCGGGATCCGACCTCGACCACGTTGCCAACAACGTCGGCCAGTTCGGCGACGACAACCGGGCCGGCATCGAGCGCACCCTTCACCGCGTTTCGGCGATTCGCAACCGGTCGGGGCGCATCACCGGGCTGACGATGCGCGTCGGTCGCGCGGTGACCGGCACCGGGGAGATCATCCGCGACATCGTGATCAGCGGCCAGAGCATCCTGTTGCTCGGCCGGCCTGGCATCGGCAAGACCACGATGCTTCGCGAGTGCGCGCGGCTGCTCGCCGACGAGCTTCGCAAGCGTGTCGTCATCGTCGACACCTCCAACGAGATCGGCGGTGACGGTGACATCCCGCATCCCGGCATCGGCCGCGCGCGCCGCATGCAGGTCAAGACGCCGCTTCTCCAGCACGCGGTCATGATCGAAGCGGTCGAGAACCACATGCCGGAGGTGATCGTCATCGACGAGATCGGGACCGAGCTGGAGGCGGCCGCGGCGCGCACCATCGCCGAGCGCGGCGTGCAGCTCATCGCCACCGCGCACGGGCAAACGCTCGAGAACCTGCTCGTCAACCCGACTCTGAACGACCTCCTCGGTGGCATCCAGAGCGTCACACTCTCGGACGAAGAGGCGCGGCGGCGCGGCACGCAGAAGTCGGTGCTGGAACGGAAGGCTCCGCCGACGTTCGACGTGCTCGTCGAGATCCAGGACCGCGACCGGGTCGCCATCCACATGCCTCTCGCGGAGATCGTCGACACCGCGCTGCGCGGCCCGATGCTCACGCCGAAGATTCGCATGCGTACGCGCGACGGTCGCGTCATCTCGAACGTCGACGCGACGCCGGCCGTCGTTACCGAAGCTCCCGTGGCTGCCACTTCGAACAACAAGCCCCTTGGCATCTTTCCCTACGGAGTAAGCCGCCATCACGTCGAGCAATCGATCCGCGACCTCGACCTGCCCGTGCGCGTGCTGGGCAACCTCGACGGCGCGGGTGCGGTGCTCACGCTCAAGAATCACTACCGCCGGCGCCCGGACAGCCTGCGCCAGGCGGAGAGCCGCGGCTTGCCGATTCACATCCTGAAGAGCAACTCGGTGACACAGGTCCGCGATGCTCTGACGCGGATCTACGGTGTGGACAAGCACGATGAGGCCACGACTCGTGCGCTCGCCGAGGCAGCGGCCGCCATCAAGCAGGTGAAAACGACGTTGCGGCCGATCGAGATCTCGCCGCAGAACGCGTACCTGCGCCGGCTCCAGCACCAGCTCGTCGCGGAAAACGAGCTCTCCGCGCGCAGCATGGGCAAGGAGCCCCAGCGCCGCTTGCGCATCACGCCGACACCTGAAGACCCACTCGTTTAGATGTCAGGATTGTTCATCACGTTCGAGGGCCCCGAGGGGTCGGGAAAGACCACGCAGGTCGAGCTGGTCGGGCAGGCGCTCGCCGCCCGCGAACCGGTGATGGTGCGCGAGCCGGGCGGCAACGAGCTCGGCGAGCGGATCCGCGAGATCGTCCTGTACGGGGCTCTCGAGCTCGACGCCGAGGCCGAGATGTACCTGTTCATGGCCGCACGGCGGCAGCTGATCGCCGAGGTCATCGCGCCCGCGCTCGCGGCGGGACAGATCGTGGTCGCCGACCGCTACCACGACTCCACGCTGGCCTACCAGGGCGGCGCCCGCGGCGTACCCACGACTTGGCCATCGACTTTCCCTCGTCCCGACGTGACATTCCTGCTATCGGTCCCGGTCGAGAGCGGGCTCGAGCGCCTGGCCAAGGCCGGTAAGAAGCCAGATCGCGTGGAGCGTGAGTCGATCGATTTCCACAACCGCGTTGCCGCCGCCTACGAACGTCTCGCTCAGGACGAGCCCCAGCGGTTCGCGCGCCTCGATGCCACCGGTTCGAGAGACCACGTCCACCAGCAGGTCATGAACCGCCTGGAGCCCCTGCTCAGCCGGCTCTGACTATATGAAAAATCGGGCCTACTTGGAGTATTGAACGCCATACTTGATGTAGAGCCTATCGTACTAGTAGTATGTGCCCGTGAATTTGGATTCCAAGGGGTCTTCCGAGCAAGCTAGCGAAACTCGCGACGACAAAAGAAAGAATCGATACAGGTTCTCGACCGCGTTCAGCCCGTCAGCGCCAATCACTCAGCAGGAGCTCTTTGCGTCGCGCGGCACCCGGTTTGACGACGTTCTGCAGATCATCACCCAGCGCGGTCAACATGGGGTGATTTACGGCGAACGCGGTGTTGGCAAGACCTCGTTCGCGACGATGATGGCCGACGTCTACTCAGATGTAATTCTGACCGGCCGCGCAAACTGCGCTAGCGGCGAGGATTTCTCGACTGTGGTGCGCCACCTGTTCGACTCAATAGTCCTGACTCTGCACACCCCCCGAGCGGGATTTGAAGCCCCTCCAAAAGAAGTGGTCATCACTGCCAAGGAACTCCTCGGCAAGGATGACCTGGCCCCGGATGATGTCCGTCGTGCCCTTGCTCTCCTTTCGGGGAGCGGTCAGCCCATCGTCCTTTTCATTGACGAATTCGATCGCATCGAGGACCGAGTCACGCGGCGGAAGTTCGCTGACGCGATTAAGGCACTGTCGGACTACGCCGTGGATGCAACGATTGTGCTGGTCGGTGTCGCCGACAACGTTGGCGAACTCATCGCCGAGCATCAATCTATCAACAGAGCGTTGGTACAGATCCATATGCCGCGTATGGAGACATCGGAGCTCGGTGAAATCGTTGACAAGGGCATGGCAAAGGGCGGCATGGCCATTGAGAACAGTGCCAAGGAATGGATCGTCAGCCTGTCTCGAGGCCTCCCGCACTACACCCACCTTTTGAGCCTTCACGCAGGTCTTGCAGCGATTTCGGAGGATCGGGACACCATCACGGAAGCTGATGTGCGAACCGCGATACGGGCGGCAATCACTAAGGCGCAGGAGTACATCTTGCAGATGTACGAGAAGGCCACATGGAGCACACGTCAGACGAACTACCGGGAAGTACTACTTGCGTGCGCCGTCGCTCCGACCGACGCGCGAGGCTACTTTGCGGCAAGCGACGTGCGCGATCCCTTGAGCACCATTCTGAGTCGGAAGTACGAGATCCCAAATTTCATCGCCAATCTCAACAAGCTTGCCTCTGAGGAGCGTGGGGACGTTCTACAGAAGACCGGTATCGCACGCTCATTCAGATATCGATTTCGGGATCCGTTGCTACAGCCTTACGTAATTCTGCGGGGT